>JBGUWA010000001.1:0-3802 GCA_045220635.1 Candidatus Alloenteromonas sp.
TCGCGGCAAGGCCATCCGCGCCGCCACGTTTTGCCGCTTCGGCCGCGGGGGACATCGCCAAAACGTTTGGGGTAAGTTTGGCAAGCACGGGAATGTGCACCGCTTCTTTCACGACGCGAGTGAACCGTTCGACCAAATGCGGAATCTGTCCGACGTCGCTTCCGGTATCTTCTTCGGTCATGTTGGGACAAGAGAAGTTCAGTTCCACCGCATCGGCACCCGATTCCTCGGCGAGAATCGCAAGCTCGCGCCATTCCTCGTCGTTGCGGCCCATGATGGAGGCCAAGATAACCTTGGTTGGGAATTCGTCTTTTAGCTTACGGATGATGGCGAAGTTCTCGCTGGGGGAATGGTCGCTTAGCTGTTCGATGTTCTTGAAGGCGAGGAACGAACCGTCGATGTTCTTCAAGGCGGAGAATCGCGGCGAGGCTTCATGGATGTCGATATAGGATATGGTCTTATACGCCGCGCCAGCCCAACCGGCTTCGAAGGCGCGCTTGATCATCTCGTACGTGGAAGCGACGACCGACGAGCTTAATAGGAACGGATTCTCTAGCTTTATGCCGCACATCTCCGCGGAAATATCAGCTTTTTGCAGGGATAATTGCATTTTTTCCTTCGCGTCGGCGCATGCGGACAAAATACGTTTGATCTTCGGCGGCTCATCCAAAAGGCAACCGCTTTCGCATTCGCCATCGCAATGGACGCAGGCTTCGTCGATGCGGCTTATCGCCCCGCCAAAATTGACGAAACGAAGGCTGCACAATAGCTTGGCGGGGTCTTTCTTATGGGGGCATGCCTTGGAGCAAGGCGCGTCAAAGCAAAGCAAACAAGGAATCAGATCCTTAGAGGAGAGTTTAAGAGTGGCCATAACGGGACTCCTTATTGGTTACCTATATCTTATAGGAATAGCGAAAAGGAGACGATGGTTTTCTTGTCTATGCAAAACGTTAGTCGTAGATATCGAACTTGAGGGAACGGTCGGCTTTGACCTTATACAAGGCGATGTCGGCTTTTTTGAAGATTTCGGAGTAGTTCTTCTCCTCGCCGCGATAAATGGCCACGCCCATGCTGACGTTGATGCCTTCTTCGCCGCCGGGCAATTTGATGCATTCGGGAACGCGAGAATGGATATCCAAAGCGACGGTTTCGGCATAATAGGGATCGTCGATGTCTTTGATGAAGATGATGAATTCGTCGCCACCGAAACGGCCAACGATTTCATCGCCGGTGAACTTGCCTTTCAAGAAAGCGCCAAGCTCAGTCAAAATCACGTCGCCTTCATCGTGGCCATAGGTATCGTTGATTTTCTTGAAATAGTCGATGTCGAGGACAAAGAAGAGGCCTTTGTCGGAAGACCCATTTTGCAAGAATTTGTTGATGGCGCGTGACAAGGCGCCTTTGTTTTTCAAACCGGTGAGTTCGTCGATGTCTTTTTGGATGTTGATCTTGCGAATCAAAACGAACTCCTTGATTCGAATGGAATTGACGATGATATGAATCATAATGCCCACGAAGGTGAAAACGATCGTGTTGACCAAATCCACCCGCCAAATCTCGGGCGTCTTCACGAAATACATCCAAATGAGGAAAACCGTGGAGGCAACGATGAGTTCGATCGACATGAAATAGGGTTTGTCGATCATGAACATCGGCGTCAAAAGCAGGAAGGCGATGAACGTAATCGCGGGGATATTCGGCTTGTTCGCGGTGATGAAGCACCCGAAAAGGAAGAGAACCGAAATAGACAAATAAATGAGGAACTGGGCGATGATGGAATCTTTCTTCAGCACGAAGAAGAGCACCGTGGCCAGCACGGAATAGATCAAGCCGCCCATGTAGACGAACATGTTCATGCCAAGGAAATCGTTGGCGAAGGAAGCGAGGAACATCGCCGCCAAAACGAGATCCATCAGGAAGTGCAAAATGCGCCACACCTCGAAGTTCGAGACGTAGGCGTTCTTCTTCACGGCACGGAATTCTTCTTTCTCGATGCCGCAATAACAGAAGTACTTGCGAATGGTGTGAAGCACTTTCATCATCATTTTTTCCGTTGACCTTCAGAATTTCTCAAGGAAGTCTATCGCAAATCCTAAAGGATTCAAGAAAAAAAGGTCATCTTCGCTGAAGAAGCGAGCATCAACGCAAGAATCGGCAAGAGGATCGTTTTGGTTTTCATAAGCAAACCCTCTCCTAAAAGGGATAGCAAATTTTCCGCTCGCCTCTGCGCGAAGTAAAGGCGAGAAGAAAGGAAAAACCCACGGATTTTCCGTGGGTATTGCTTCTGCAAACTTAGAACAGCTTGAAGATATGGTGGGACAAGATCATGCAGATGATGTCGAGGATCCAGATGATGTTCCATCCGAAGAAGATACGGAAGAGGGCGCAGACCCAATGTCCTTCTTTAAAACGAGTGACGAAACCGAAGATCCAAGAAGTGATGGGGATGATGCAGAAGATCAAGCTGACGAGCCAAGACCAACCGAAATAATCCTTTTTCGCTTTAGCGGCCATGATGAATTCCTCCTTTGATGGAAGATAATAGAGACTTATCCCCTACCCTTCAAGGAAGAATTACAAAAATGTGATTCTTGGCCTATTTAGGGGATAAGCCCCAGTTGTGAGAAGATAAGCAAAACCAAAAATAACCTCTCAAATCCCCCCTTTTTTACGAAATAAAAAAGGCTCGCCGAAACGAGCCTAGGGGTACGATTTTGGGAAACGGCTCTTAGTTCGCCGGTTTGAAGGAGGACTTCAACGGGCAGGTGCAGTTGAAGATCAGCGCGCCTTCCTTGGATTCCTTATCCGTGCAGAAGTAACCGTTGCGGATGAACTGGAAGCGGTCCAAGGGTTTGGTGGAAGCAAGACTGCTTTCGACAAAGCCTTCGCACTTCTTCCAGGAATTCGGATTGAGGCGTTCGAGGAAGGAAAGACCTTTGGTTTCTTCCGTCTCATCGAAGATCAACGGCTCATAGAGGTTGAACGTCGCCGGGCAAGCGGTCGAGGCTTCCACAAAATGGATGGTGCCGTTGGGCTTACGGGCGTCGAAGCTGCTTCCCGAACGGGTTTCGGGATCATAGGTGCAATGAACGAGGACGATGTTGCCTTCGTCGTCTTTCACGACGGACTCGGCTTTGACGAAGTAAGCGTTCATCAAGCGGACTTCCTCGCCAAGGCAAAGGCGTTTCCACTTCTTGTTGGGCTTCACTTCGATGAAGTCTTCCTGCTCGATATAGAGTTCGCGACCAAAGGCGATCTTGCGGCTGCCGAGCTCTTCGTTTTCGACGTTGTTGGGCGCGTCGAGATACTCGACTTGGCCTTCGGGGTAGTTGTCGATGACGAGCTTCAAGGGGTGAAGGACCGCCATCGGACGGGTGACTTTGAGCTTGAGGTCTTCGCGGAGGAAGAAGTCAAGGTTATCGGCTTCCGTCGTGGAGTTGATGCGGGAAAGGCCGGTGTAGAGGATGAAGGCCTTGATGGCTTCGGCGGTGAAACCGCGACGTTTCAATCCGACAAGGGTGGGCATGCGGGGATCATCGTAACCAGTGACGTATCCGCCTTCGACGAGCTGACGGAGGTAACGCTTGCTCATGATCGTGTTGGTGATGTTGAGACGCCCCCACTCATACTGATGCGGAACATGCTCCATCTCGCATTTCTCGATGAACCAATCGTAAAGAGGACGATGGTTGTCGTATTCAAGGGAGCACAAAGAATGGGTCACGCCTTCAAACGCATCCTGCAAAGGATGGGCGAAGTCATACATCGGATAGATGCACCACTTCGTTCCCTGACGGTGATG
>JBGUWA010000002.1:0-2745 GCA_045220635.1 Candidatus Alloenteromonas sp.
AAGCGATCCCATTTTCCGCGAAAAGCCTTTGGTAAACGGGTACCGAGCGTTTGCGGCGCACCAGGATACAGAAATCGTTTTTGCGGCACGGACGGGAAGTTTTTAACGAACGGTCGAAGATTGGGAAGCCCGTCTCGAGTTTGTTTTGGATATCGGCAAGGATCGCTTTGGCTTCATAGGAAACCGCGTCGTAATGGACGAATTTCGCCGCGTCGGGAGAGAAGAAATGCGACATTGGGGGCACGATGCGGTGGATGCCATAACCCGCAAGCTCCTCGTGATAGAGATTGACTTTGTCGTCATAGCCAAGCATCTCGATCGGGTTGGTGTATTCGATGCCGCCATGGTCGGCGCGCATGTAACGGGAGAAGATGTAATTGATTTGGTTGAGCAAGGTTTTCGCCGAGCGGTAATTCACGGCCATCGGAATGACTTTGGCCCCTACTCCGCCTTTGGATTCGTAGACTTTTTGGCGGCGACGGAACAAAGCGACGTTACTGCCACGGAAGGCGTAAATGGATTGCTTGGCGTCACCCACGCAGAATAGATGCGCCCTGCTGCCGGATTTGGTTGGCTTCAACAAACCTTCGATAAACGTTTCCTGCGCGTCGTTGGTGTCTTGGTATTCATCCACCATCACGTAGGTGAATCGTTCCCTCAAATCCTCGGCGATATCTTCGTTCTTGGGATCGGTGAATAAGGTTAAGGCAAGGGCGGTAACGTCGGAGAACGTATAGGCGTTATGGCGCTTTTCGTAGTCTTGGAGTTTGGCTAAGGTCTTTTTGGCCAAGGTGACAAACAAGGCGACGCCATAGCCAAAACGAGTCATCTTCTCCCACTGCTCCTTTTGGGTGGCGAGAGCAACGATTTCGTTAAGAATCTCCCTGCTTTGCTTCAAGGATTTGAAGACGGGTTCATGATAATGGCTGTCGCTGATGGTTTTTTTCCTGACGCCAGGATACATCTTTTGGAAGTATTCCGCGCCGTGGTCGTTAACGAAGGCCTTGCAGGAAGAGACGAATTGTTCCCCATCGAGCTCCAATAAACCGACGAGGCCTTGGAACTCCTCGTCGAGGAAATCATGCGTCTGGGTTTCGTCGCTTGATAAGGAGATTTTGTTCAGCGGAACGGAATAAAAGGCGTCGTTATTGAGGACTTTGCTGATCTTATCGAAATCGATGTCCGTTTCTTCGGTCGCGATCAGATCGTTACGGCATAGATCCAAAAGATAGGATTCCCGCAAAACGCGGCGCAATTGGTTTTTATATTCCTCGATGCATCGTTCATAAAGCTCCGACGCGAAAGAAGCGTCAAGGAACTTGCCCGACACTTCATCGAAGAACTTCTCCCGTTCTTGTTGAGATAACTTTTCCGAAGTGGCGATCAAATCCAGGACGGTGCCCTTGATGAGGTCATCGTTTTTTAACCCAAGCTCGCCCATAAGTCGCGTCAGGTCTTGCTTCAGGCAAGGATCTTCGCACGCTTCCAGGAACGCTTCGTCCAAATAGAGGCGTTTCTTTTGCTCATATAAGGACGAAGAAAGGATCTGAATCCCAGGCGCCACGCCGAGACGCGACGCGTAGCACCGCACCAAATAGGCGTTGAAGGAGTCAAAGGACTGAACGTGGCAAGATAACATCCGTTTTGCGGCGGAATGGTCGTTAGGGAAACGTGCCAAAATGCGCGTCTTCATTTCATGGGCGGCGTTGTTGGTGAAGGTCAAAACCAAAAGCGACTCCGGGGGAACTTCGCCTTTGTCGACGAGGGTAAAGACGCGTTCGGACAAGGTTTTGGTCTTGCCTGAGCCTGCGCCGGCGGGAACCAAAATATCTTCGGTGGAAGGTGCGTTGATCGCGTCTTGCTGGAAGGAATTAAACGGCATGGGAATCGCCTCCTTCCTTAAACTTTTCTTCGATGGTTTTCGAATAATCTTTGACGTCGCGCGCCACGTTTCGATAGCAAATGTCGCGGTAACCGCAATAAGAGCAAGTCAAGTTCCTGCTTTCGGGCGCCTTGCGCAAATCCGAGGAAGTCGGGGCAATTGGGAAATCGGCTTCCAAGACGGAATGGATGACGTTAAGGGTTCCTTTGACGGCATCATTCAACAATTCCTCTAATCCATAGGGGCGTCCATCGCGGATGCCCGAGAGTTTTCCTGCCCCCGCGGCATCGAACGTGGCCTTCCCCGCGAGGAAGAATCTGCCCTTGACGCCATATTGGTTGTCTTTATACGTTGGGTCGACCGAAGACCAGAAATTAGGATCGTTGAGGTAGACGCCGGAACTGGCCAAGGATTGATATCCCTTCTCTAGAGTCAGGATCTTCTTTTTGCTGTCTAAGAACATGGCGTTCAAGGAACGAGCGGATACCGGCTTGATGCCCATTCCCGCGAAAATCGATGGAAAACGCTGCAAAAGTGGCTCGGAATTCTTGGAATTGCTTTGTTTTCCATGCAATAACGCGTAGTAATAGATGGGCAACTGCGTGGATCCGCCCAAGAAGCCTTCGTAAGGGTGATATCGCTCCGCGCCAGACTTGTAATCGTTGATGACGAGATAATGGGCTTGCCCCACTTCAAAGCGAAGGATGTTATCAATCGCACCGCTGAAGGGGTATTCGCCCCGCTCGTCCTTCAGTGAGAAGACGAAACGCTCCTCGCTCCATTGCTCGCTGATTTTGGCCACGTTTTTCTGCGCTTCGACAAGAGGCAGCATGCGACGAAGGGAAACGAACGTCGCCTCAATC
>JBGUWA010000003.1:0-4427 GCA_045220635.1 Candidatus Alloenteromonas sp.
CGCCCTCTTTTTCCATCGACGACCCATAAACATAGCCGGTGATTATGCCGGTATTTTCGTTATAGGTTCCGTATTGGCCGGAATGGACCGTATTGAGATCGCTCGCGGGGCTTAAAGTCCAATCGCGGTCCGCGATTTCATACATTTTCCAGACGTAGGTGCCGGAATCATAGTCATGGTACAGCTGGCCATCCATCAAGATCGGTTTCAATGCCGCGAGGAGGTCTTGGCCATTCAGGGATTGCCCGTTCAAATCGTCGTAATAAGCGCGAACGTCCGCCTCGTCGACGGGATTTAGGTTAATGGTCGTGGGAAGCGAGGAGTTGCTGTAGTTCGAACCGGATTTCTTTTCCGCGGCCATCGTCTCGGCGGGGCGAGGGAGGCAAGAAAACGCAGCCAAGGCGCCACAGCCAAGCAACAAAGAGGGGATCACGAGCCAAAGGCATTTCTTCATGCCTATAAGCCTACCCTTTGCGGACCCATTTGACAATTTTTCCTTCCCCAAATGGGGAAATATGGTCAAACAATCCCATTTTTTGTTTCTCAATTTACGTGCGTGCTTGTACAATTACACGCATGAGTAAGAAACGTGTCCAATCCTCCGACGTCGTCCGTTTTGACGTCAATCCTACCTTTGGCTTAACCGAAGCCCAAGTCCAACAAAGAAAGCAAGAAGGCGCCGTGAACATCGCCTCCAGTTCGCTGGATAAGAGTTACGCCCGCATCATCTGCGAAAACGCCTTTACCTTCTTCAACTGCGTCCTTTACGGGATTGGCTTGATGTTCCTTTTCCTCATCATTTTCCTTGGGAACACCAACCCCGAAGTCCTTACCAAGCTCAATCTCGGCGTCACCAAGTTCATCTTCTTGCTCGCCGTCGTCATGAATGTCGTCATCGGCTCGATTCAAGGCATCCGTTCCAAATTGACCTTGAAGAAGCTCCGCATCGTCACCGAAGCCAAGGCCATCGTCCTTCGCGATGGTAAGAAGCAAACCATCCCCGCGAAGGATTTGGTCGTCGATGACATCGTCTTCCTCGCCGCGGGCGACCAGATTCCCGTCGACCTCACCGTGGTCGATGGCGAAGTCTCCGTCGACGAATCCTTGCTTACCGGCGAAGCCGACCTCGTCAAGAAGAAAGCGGGGGATACGTTGTTCTCCGGTTCCGTCGTCTTCGTGGGCTCTTGCCACGCCAAGACGGATAAGGTCGGCGATGATACCTACGCTTCCGAACTCTCCAACAAAGTCAAATCGTTGCAGAACCACAAATCCGAGTTGATGGTCAACATCTACCGTATCATCAACATTTTGTCCGTTTTGCTCTTTGTCATCGTCGCCGTCGTCATCGGCACCTTGGTCTACAAAGTCTATCGCCATGGCGAAGACATCCTCGGCCCTGGCGAATCGTTGAGCAACTTCGCCACTTGGGCCCGCATAATGGTCACCACGGCAAGCTTCGCCATCGGCGTCATCCCGACCGGCTTGGTCCTCATCACTTCCGTTACCCTCGCCGTCTCCATCGTGAGCCTTTCCCGTCAGCAAACCTTGATCCAAGAGCTCTATTCCTTGGAAAACCTCTCCCGCGTCAACGTCATCTGCCTCGACAAAACCGGTACCCTTACCGATGGCACGATGAAAGTGGTGGGCACCGACGCCTTGGTGCCGCAACGCGAATTCGAATCCGCCCTCAAAACCATCCTTGGCTGCTTTGAGACCTCGAACATGACTTCGAAGGCTTTGGAGGACCATTTTGGTCGAATTGCCCCGCAAAACCCCAAGGAAATCATTCCGTTCTCCTCCGCGACGAAGTGCTCGGGATATGTCGACGCCAATGGCGCCAAGTACCTCATGGGCGCGCCGGATTACATTGCCAAAGGCTGCAAAGAAGCCGAAGAATACGCCCTCACCGAATCGCAAAAAGGCAACCGCGTCATCGCCGTCACCTGCAACGACAAAGTCCTTGGCTTGGTCGCCTTGGAAGACGGCATCCGCGCCTCCGCCAAAGACACGATGGCTTTCTTCTACGAGAACGGCGTCGACGTCCGCATCATCTCGGGCGATAACCCCGTCACCGTTTCCCGCATCGCCACGATGGCTGGCGTCCGCAATGCCGAAAAAGCCATCTCCCTCGAGGGCATTCCTTTGGAGAAGATCCCCGAAATCATCAACGACTATGTCGTCTTCGCCCGCGTCTCCCCCGAGCAGAAACAAGCCCTCGTCGAAGCGTTGCAAGCTACCGGCAAGAAAGTGGCCATGACGGGTGATGGCGTCAACGATATCCTCGCCTTGCGCCGCGCGAATGCTTCGATCACCTTCAATAACGCGACCGACGCCGCCAAATCCTGCTCCGACGTCGTCTTGCTCGACAACGACTTCAGCCACTTGAAGGCCGTCGTCGGCGAAGGGCGCCGCGTCGTCAACAACATCGAGCGTACCGCCATCTTCTTCTTAATGAAGACGATTGCCGTCGCCTCATTGGCCTTTGCGCTTATCCCCTTCAAAGAAGGCCAACTCTCTTATTCGCTAGAGAACGTTTATTTGCTCGAAACCGCGATCATCGGCACCGGTGGTTTCTTGCTCTCCCTCGAACCGACGAAAGCCCCAATCCGTGGCAAATTCGGCCGTAATGTTTTGGCCAAAGCCATTCCTTCAGGCATCTTGGTCTTCATCGGCGCGATGCTCCCCGTGTTCCTCTATAAAGGAAATCTGATTGGGCAAGATACGATGACTTCCATGATTTCGGTCATGACGGCCCTAGGTGGTTTGACCGTCGTTGTCTCCATGTCGATTCCGTTTAACCGGTTCCGCGCCATCTGCGTTGGCCTTGTTACCGGGAACGTGTTGCTATTTGCCCTTACTTTGCCTCGCGTCTTCGTTGGCGCCCATGCGCTGAGTTTCAACGCCGAAACCATTAAGCAGATCTTCCACGAAATCTTCCAGCCTTGGAATAGCGATGCCGTGCGTTGTCTCTTCATCAGCGAGATTGGCGGCGAAGTCAAGTTCGTGACTTGGTCTGTCGTCACCATGGCGACGTTCGTGGTCGTGATGATTCCCGCGTACTATTTCGTCATCAAGCTCATCGACAAGAAGCTCCAGAAATTAAACGAACGCGACGAATTGCGCGCGATCGAAGCCAACAATAAGCCAAAGGAATAAAACATGGCAGAACCCATCTTACAAACCTGCGACCTTTGCAAAACTTATGGCAAGAAGCCGGTTTTGAAAGATGTCAACTTGACCATCTACCCTGGCGATATCTTGGGTTTGGTCGGCAAAAACGGCGCAGGCAAAACCACGTTGATTCGCGTTTTGACCGACGTTGCCCATAAAACGTCAGGGTCATTCAGCTTATTTGGCGAATCCGATCCCAAGAAACAAGTCATCTTGCGTCGAAAGATCGCCGCGATGGTCGAAACGCCCGCCTTTTATGGCGAGCTTACCGCCGAAGCGAACTTGGTTGCCAGGCTCATCTTGCTTCAAAAAGAAGGCGACCTAAAGGAAGAAGCGAAACGCCTGATTGAATTCGTTGGCTTATCCGAAGTCCTTGGCTCAGGAAAGAAAGCCCGCGACTTCTCTTTGGGCATGAGGCAACGTTTGGGCATCGCCATGGCCTTGGCGGGCGAGCCTGAGCTTTTGATTCTGGACGAACCTACGAACGGTCTAGACCCTGAAGGCATCGTCCAAATCCGTGAGCTCTTGTTGAAACTCAACCACGACAAGGGCATCACCATCCTCATTTCGAGCCATATTTTGGGCGAGCTAAGCAAACTCGCGACCCGTTATGCCTTCATCGACGAAGGGAAGATCCTCGAGGAAATCGAAGCCGAGGAGCTTGAGCATGCCTTCGCCCATCGCCTGCGGTTAGAAGTAGGGGATGCCAAGAAAGCCGTTTCGGCGCTACAAAAAGCCGGATATGACGTGCGCGAAGACGATGGCGCCGTCATTTGCTACGGCTATCAAGAATCCATCGAACCCATCAAAGTCTTGTTAAACGAAAAAGTGGACATCCTCCGCTTCAAAGAGAAAGTCAGCGACCTCGAAGAATACTTCGTTGGCTTGCTCGGGGAGGGGAAAGAATGAAAGCCATTTTGCGTAGCTACTTCTATCGCCTTTTCCGCGATAAGCTCTTCTATATCTCCGTCGGCATCGTCTTTGTCCTTGGCCTACTGATTGGCGTAGGCTTCCGCGCCATCCAAAGCAACAGCGACTCCAACCAACCCTATTTCGCCTATGGCCTTCTCATCGGACTAAATGGCGGGGACTTCCTTGGCGGCGGCACCGTGCCTTGGTTCGATTTGCTCTTCTTCACCGTCTTTGGCGCGATAAGGTACCGCAAAGAAACCGTTTCGGGGGCGATGCGAAACTACATCGTTTCCGGGTATTCCCGTAAGCAGATCTTCCATTCGCTTTACCTTGGCAACCTCGTT
>JBGUWA010000004.1:0-4529 GCA_045220635.1 Candidatus Alloenteromonas sp.
ACGTCTTTCACGTCGTCAGCGATTGGAGCGTGGACTTCCATTTGCAGTGCCTTGGCATGTCCTCGTTTGCCTTGGAACCTTATGGCGCGGTCTTTTCCCTTTCGCGCGACGCCGATGAGGCGAAAACCTTGGATTTCCTCAGCAAAACCTATGGCAATTACGTTTTCTCTAACCCCGCGGCGGACCTCGCTTCCTCGTTAGAATCCACGCTTCATTACGTCGGGACGATCCTGACGCTTTTCTCTTTCATCGCCCTAGGAACCAGCGCGTTGCTCTTCCTCATCGTGATGACCATAACGGTCAACGAAAACGCGAAGGAAAACGATTTGTTTTTCGTCTTGGGGTTTCCCGATTCCGACATCACGAGAGCCTATGCGACGCAGTGCCTTCTCTATGCATTGGGCGCGACGGGTTCCAGTCTGGTTTTGCTGATTATCTTGGAGGTTTTCGTCAAGCAATATATCGCCTCTTCTTTCGGCGTCATGGCCTCCTTCTCGTTGCCGTTGACACCCCTTTTGACGGTGTTGGGAACAGGCGTCTGCTTTACGTTGATAATCATGTTGGGGATTTATGTCAACCTTCGATGGAGAAACGCGAAAAAAGTGGCCAAAAGTACATAGTAAAACGAAAAAGTCGTTGTAATATTTGCCCAAAAGTCGGAAACGACTTACGGAAGAAAGGTAATAGAAGACATGAAGGGCACGGTCAAAATGTTTGATAAGGAAAAAGGTTTTGGCTTCATCCATGGCGATGATGGCAAAGACTACTTTTTCCACTACTCCGCGATCGTCATGGATGATTTCAAGACCGCCGAAAAGGGCGAGGTCGTAGAATTTGAAACTGAAGAATCGACACGCGGACCTAGAGCTTGCAAAGTCACCAAAGTGGCGGGCTAAGGATTCGGTAGTACGTTTAGAGATCCCCGCGGGAAATCGTGGGGTTTTTCTTCTTTTGCTTCCATGCGCGGGTAAGCGAGCGTACAATTCTAGCGCCCGCAAGGAGGTTATCGCATGTCAATGAAAGCCGGAATCGTCGGTTTGCCCAACGTGGGCAAGTCCACCTTGTTCAACGCCATCACCAATTCGCGCGTCGAAGCCGCGAATTATCCTTTTGCCACCATCAAGCCCAACACGGGCGTCGTCGTGGTCCCCGACGAGCGTTTGGATTTCCTTTGCGAGAAGTTCGAACCGCTTAAGAAAGTGAATGCGACCTTCGAGTTTTATGACATCGCCGGTTTGGTCAAAGGCGCGAGCCATGGCGAAGGCCTAGGCAACCAGTTCCTCGCCGCCATCCGCGAATCCGACGCGATCGTGGAAGTGGTGCGCTGCTTCGAATCCAATGAAATCATCCACGTCGAGGAATCGGTGGATCCGCGCCGCGACATCGAAATCATCGACCTCGAGCTCGCGATGGCCGACCTCGATACCGTCGAAAAGCGCATTGGCCGCGTCGAATCCAAAGCGCGCGTTTCCAAAGACAAAACCGCTTTGTATGAAATGGCGATTCTTGAACCCTTGAAGAAAATCCTTTCCGATGGCCTCCCCGCTCGCCTTTGCACGGAACTTAGCGAAGAGCAAATGGAATACGCGAAGAAAAACTTCTTCTTGCTCACCCTGAAGCCAATCCTTTACGTCGCCAACGTCTCGGACGTGGATTACGCCGACCTAAGTGCCTGCGCCCATTACCAAACCGTCTGCGGCATCGCCAAGGAACAGGGTGCGCAATGCATCCCCATCTCTTGCCAAATCGAATACGAGCTTTCGCAGCTTGATTCCGCCGAACGCGCGGAATTCCTCGCCACCCTCGGCGCGGAAGAATCGGGCTTGGACAAACTCATCAAGGCTTCGTATAAGTTGTTGAACCTCGCCACCTTCTTCACGGCGGGGAAAGACGAATGCCGCGCTTGGACCTTCCTCAATGGCATGACCGCGCCCGAATGCGCAGGCATCATCCACACCGATTTCCAAAAAGGCTTCATCAAATGCGAATGCTATGACTTCGAGCAGTTCCGCGAACTCGGCTCCGAAGCCGCGGTGAAGGAAGCCGGCAAACTCCGCATGGAGGGAAAGGATTACCGGATGAAGGACGGCGATGTCGTCTTCTTCCGCTTCAACGTATGATCCGCATCGGTTTTGGAGAGGACATCCATCGCTTCGTCGCCGATCGTCCCTTATATCTCGGCGGCATCTTGATTCCCCATGACAAAGGCTTACTCGGCCATAGCGACGCCGACGCCTTGCTGCACGCGATTTCCGATGCGCTTCTAGGTGCCTTGGCCTTAGGCGACATTGGACGCCTTTATCCCCCAGAGGACGAATCCATCAAAGGCATCGATTCCAAAATCATCCTCCGCCGCTGCGTGGAGCTAGTGACGGAACGAGGCTACCGCATCGTCAACGTGGACGCCAACGTCATCACGGAATCCCCCAAACTCAAACCCCATATCCCCGCGATTACCGCTAGCCTGGCGAGTCTGCTTGGCATCGACGAAGATTGCGTCTCCGTCAAGGCCAAGACGAATGAAGGGCTGGGCCCGGTTGGCGAGCGTCTCGCCTTACGCGCGAACGCCGTTATCTTGCTGGAGAAAGGAGAATAACGAATGAGCATCGAAGAAACATTAAAGAACCTCATTATCGAAGCCGCGAAGGACTTTGGTCTTTCTTTGGTGGAAAAAGACGTGGTCTTGGAACGTTCCAAAGATCCCGCCCATGGCGACTACGCCACCAATGTCGCGCTGCGCTTTGGCAAAGCCGCAGGCATGCGCCCGGCCGAATTCGCCGCGAAGCTCGCCGAAAAAATCCAGGATGAAGCGGTGGACAAAATCGAAGTCGCCGGTCCGGGCTTCATCAACTTCTTCGTTCATTCCAACGCCATGGCCGCGGTCTTGAAGGAAGTCTTCGAAAAAGGCAAAGACTATGGTCGCCAGAAAAGCAATGGCATCAAAGTGAACCTCGAGTTCTTCTCCGCCAACCCCACCGGCGACATCCATTTGGGTCATACCCGCATCGGTGCCTTCGGCGATTCCCTTGCCGAGACCATGATCTGGGCAGGTTACGACGTGACGCGCGAGTATTACGTCAACGACTGCGGCAACCAAGTGGAGCATCTTGGCCACTCGTTACGTTGCCGTTACCACGAACTCTTTGGCGAACCGCTGGAACTCGGCGATGACGATTACCACGGCGTAGACCTCATCGATATCGCCAAATCGGTGCGTGAGGAATATGGCGACAAGTACCTCGTCGACAACCAAGAATCCCACGACTTCTTCATCCGTTATGGCATCGACGCCGAGCTTGGAAAGATCAAAAAAGAGTTAGATGCCTTCCGCATTCACTTCGACCGTTTCTCCTACGAATCCGAGATTCGCAAAAGCGGCCTCATTGAGAAAACCATTGGGGATTTGCGGGAATATACGTATGAAAACGAAGGTGCGACCTATCTAAAAACCAGCGCCTTCCTCGACGACAAAGACCGTCCGATCATCAAAAGCAATGGCCAGTATACCTACTTCATGCCGGACATCGCCTACCATTACGACAAGATGAGCCGCGGCTATGACCTCCTCATCGACGTCCTTGGCGCCGACCATCATGGCTACATCGCCCGCATGAAGTCCGCCTTGGCGATGAAAGGCTATGATCCCAACGCCCTCGAAGTCGACCTCATCCAGATGGTGAAGACGTACCGCGATGGCCAAGAGGTCAAGATGAGCAAACGCACCGGCAAAGCCATCTCCCACCATGAGTTGGTTGAGGAAGTCGGCGTGGATGCCGTGCGTTACCTCTTCGTGGAACGCGCCCCCTCCACCCACCTCGAATTCGACTATAACTTGGCCTTGGAGCAAAGCTCGTCGAACCCGGTCTATTACGCTCAATACGCGCATGCCCGTTGCTGCTCCTTGCTGAACCTTGGGCAAGACATCCCCTTGGACGAAAGCGGATCGCTGCTTGGCAACGAACAGGAAACCGCCATCCTCAAGCACATCGCCGACTTTGGCAAGACCATCGACGGCGCCGCCAAGGAACGCGCGCCCTATCGCATCAGCGCCTACATCCATCGCCTCGCGACCCTCATCCACGAATTCTATGCCCATAACCGGGTCATCGATCGCGACAATCTCCCCCTCACCGCCTCACGCTTGGCGTTAGTCAAGGCAGCAAAAATCACCTTATCCAACGCTTTAGGTATCTTGGGGGTCTCCTCTCCCGAAAAGATGTGAGATAATACGCACGCACAGAAAGGAAACCGAAACATGAAAGGATCCATGCTTGATTCCGCCTTCAAGGTTCTCACCGACGAAGGCAAAGAAATGAAATTCGCCGATCTTTGGACGAAAGTGAAAGAAGATTTGCAAATCGCCGCCGAAGAGGAAGAACGCCGCATTGGCCACTTCTACACCGACCTCTCCATGTCGGGTGACTTCGTCGTTTTGGGCGAAAACATCTGGGATCTTCGTTCCCGCCATACCTATGACAAGGTTCATATCGACGTCAACGATGTCTATAGCGACGTCGAAGAACGCGATA
>JBGUWA010000005.1:0-6348 GCA_045220635.1 Candidatus Alloenteromonas sp.
CCTTGCTTTTCTCGTTGTTCTACATCGGCTATGGCGTCATTCGCCTCATGTTTGAGGAGAAGCTCCCCCCGATGGCGAGAAAAGCCTGCGAAGTCGCCGCGATCGGCCTATTCCCGTTATTCATGTTCGCTTTGTTCCTCATCGTGATCATCCAAGGCTACAACGGCTTTGGCCCAGCCGGTTGGATCATCGCGATCTTTGCCATGCTCACGGGTCTATGCTTGCCTTGCCTCTATGGCTTCCATCGCTTTGGCCGCCCCGACAAGCAGCTCCGCCTAATCACCCTCTTGGCCGCGGGTTTGTTTGGCATCGCCTTGTTCCTTTCGGTCCTTTACGACGCCAACGGCAACGCGGCCCAACTCGGCGACCTGCTTCCCGCCGAATTGATCCTTGATTCCTCCTTCGTCGGCTTGGCCTTGCTGATCTTGTTCCGCAAGGAAGAACCCGCTCCCGCGGAAGAAGGTGCCGCTCCAGAAGAACCCAAGGAAGAACCCAAAGAAGAACCTGCTTCCGAAGAACCCAAAGCGGAAGAAGAGAATCCTTGGGGCAGAGACTTCCCGGAAGAACCCGCGGAAGGCGAAGAACCCAAACCCGAAGAAGAATAAGAACTCATTTAAAACGTGAAAGAGGCCATTCGTGGTCTCTTTTCTCATGATGAGGAATAGCCCCAACCATACACGATGTTCCGTATTTGGTTTTGCCATGTCGCGTCCGCGCATTATAATTGTTGGCATGACCGTTGCCGAATACATCTTGCAGGCGTTCCCGGTGGTGTGCATCGCCATCGTGATGATCATCATCGCCACGCAGAACTACCGTCAAGACCGCTTCATGTCGGGGTGTTTTATCGCCATCGTCGCCATGACGTTGACGTTGGTGGTCACCGTCATCTGCGAAGGGGAAGGGGTGAAGCATGGCAACATCCCCGTCGCCACGGTCGCGACGTTCCTTGGCTACGCCATCCGACCTTTCTGCTTGTTCATCTTCATCTTGCTGGCGGTGCGCCAATTCGGCCTAAGGGAGCGGATCGCCTTGATCCCCTTAGTGGCCAACGCATTGATCTACGCGACGAGCCTTTTCCTCTTCTACGAACCCATCGCCCAGTTCACCTTCCATTACGAGCTTTTGCCTGGCGGGACCTTACAACACGTCCGCGGCCCGATGAACTTCACCTCGCACATCCTTTGCGCCCTGTATTTGGCGTGGGTGGTCTACCTTTCCTTAGGAAAACTCAGGGGAAAGCACCGTTCCGACGCCTTCTCCATCATCATCTGCGCCGCCTTTATCGTGGCCTCGGTCATCATCGAGATGACGGGGTTGACGATGGGCGTGCTCAACATCACCATCGCCGTTTCCTGCATCTTCTATTACCTCTTCTTGCTTAGCGAAGCCAACCGCCGCGACGCCTTGACGCATCTATTCGACCGCAAAACGTACTATTCCGACTTGCAGCGCTTCGACCGTTACATCACCGGCGTCATCGCCGTCGACATGAACGGCCTAAAAGCCATCAACGACACCAAAGGCCACGAAGGGGGCGACGCCGCCTTAAGCGCAATCGCCGACTGCATCGAGAAAAGCTGCGCCCGCAAGATGTACATTTACCGCATCGGCGGCGACGAATTCACCATCCTCTCGCTGCGGGAGAAAAACGAAGCCCTCGCGACGACCGCGGAAGCCATTCGCGCCAACGTGGAATCCGCCGGCTATAGCGTCTCCATCGGCGTCGCCGTCCGCCCCGGACCTTTCTTCCCCATCGACGTGACCATCGCCCAAGCCGATGACGCGATGTATTCCGACAAAGCCCGTTATTACGCCTCCCATACCGAAATCGACCGTCGCCGCAACCGCAAATAAGCCTTTGCTATGCAAAAGGTTTCCCTTCTCGCCCCTCACCGAGTACAATACCCCCGCCATGGAAAAACGACTGACCTATTCCCTCGGCATTGACCTAGGGTCAACGACCGTAAAAGTTGCCCTCCTCGACGAAACGGGGAAGGTGCTTTTCTCTCGCTATCTCCGTCATGGTTCGAAAGCCCGCGACACCTTGCTTCTCGAGCTCAACGAAATCCAAGCCGAATTCGGCGACATCGACGTTTATGCCTGCATGACCGGCAGCAGTGGCCTTGGCCTAAGCAAAAAGGCGAAGGTGGCCTTCGTGCAGGAAGTCGAATCCTCATTCGCCGCGATCAAATCCCTTTACCCCAAAACCGACTGCGCCGTCGAACTTGGCGGCGAGGATGCCAAGATCATCTTCGTCACCGGCGGCGTGGAAGAGCGCATGAACGGGCAGTGCGCCGGCGGCACGGGTGCCTTCATCGACCAGATGGCCACCCTTTTGGTCGCCGAACCCGCCCAGCTAAGCGAAATGGCGGAAAAGGCCGAGAAAGCCTATCCGATCGCTTCCCGTTGCGGCGTCTTCGCCAAAAGCGACATCCAATCGATCCTCAATCAGGGCGCGTCGAAGGAAGACGTCGCCAAATCCATCTTCTATGCCGTGGCCGACCAAACCATCGCCGGTTTGGCGCAGGGTCGCGAAATCAAGGGCAACGTCCTCTTCTTGGGCGGGCCTTTGCATTTCCTTCCCGCCTTGCGTTCGGCCTTCCGCGACCGTCTTGGCTTAGACGAAGAGCACGCCTTCGCTCCCGAAGAAGCGCCGTTGTTCGTCGCCATCGGGGCGGCCAGGCAAGCCAGCAAGCTCTCTTCTCCCGACCGCTTGATGGACATCGTCAAACGCATCGGCGAAGCTTCCCTTGGGGATGAAGCGGTGCGCGGGGCGCCTTTGTTCCATGACGAAAAGGAATACGAAGACTTCCTCTATCGCCACGTCGACGTTAATTTGGTCCGTCAAAACATCCAAGATTACGAAGGACCCGCCTATCTTGGGGTAGACGAAGGTTCCACGACCACGAAGCTCGTCCTTTTGGGCAAAGACAATCAGATCCTTTATCAGTCCTACCAGATGAACGAAGGCCTCCCCATCGATAACCTTTTGCTGCGGCTAAAGGAGATCTATGCCTTGAAGTCGCCGCGATGCGAAATCGTCGCGAGCGCGGTCACCGGCTATGGCGAAGACCTCATTCGCAGCGCCTTTGGCGTCGATTATGGCTTGGTCGAGACGCTGGCCCACTTAAAAGCGGCCTCTTATTTCGAACCCGACGTCGAATTCATCCTCGATATCGGCGGCCAAGACATCAAGTGCTTCCGCGTCAAGCAAGGCGCGATCGATTCGATCATGCTCAACGAAGCCTGTTCTTCCGGCTGCGGCTCCTTCCTATCTTCCCTCGCGGCCTCGATGGGCTACGAGCTCAAGGAATTCGTGCGCTTAGGCTATTTCGCGCCCTCGCCGGTGGAATTAGGTTCCCGTTGCACGGTTTTCATGAATTCCTCCATCAAGCAAGCCCAGCGCGAAGGCGCTTCGGTCGAAGACATTTCGGCGGGCTTATCGCGCAGCATCGTCAAAAACGCCTTATACAAAGTCATCCGCGTCGCCAAGGCGGAGGACCTTGGTCATAAGATCGTCGTCCAAGGCGGCACCTTCCTCAATGACGCGGTGCTTCGCGCCTTCGAGCAAGAGATCGGCTTCGAGGTCATTCGTCCTTCCATTGCCGGGTTGATGGGCGCTTTTGGCGCGGCCTTATACGCGAAAGAGCAAGGTGGGGCAGGGGGATTGCTTTCCTTAGAAGAACTCGAAGGCTTCCATTATGAGTCGCAGCACCTCACGTGCCGCGGCTGCACCGCCTATTGCCCGCTTTCCTTGTTGAAGTTCCCGGGTGGCAAACGCTTCCTCTCTGGCAATAAGTGCGGCAAACCCGAAGGCAAGAAAGACACTTCCGGCGTCGATAACCTCTTCGCCTGGAAACGCGACCGTCTTTCGTTGCGCCTTCCCGAAGTCCAAAACCCCCGTGGAACGGTGGGTTTGCCTTTGGCGCTATGCCTATACGAACAACTTCCCTTATGGGAGACCTTCTTCGCCGAGCTTGGCTTCGCGGTCAAAGTCAGCCCGTTCTCGACCCGTGGCATGTATCGCGCGGGGCAAAAATCGATCCCAAGCGACACCGCCTGCTATCCGGCGAAATTATTCCACGGCCACGTCGATTATCTGCTGAACCAAAACGTCGATTTCATCTTCTATCCCAGTGAATCGTATAACGTGAATGAGAATCGTGGCGATAACCATTTCCATTGTCCGGTTGTCGCTTATTATGGCGAGCTACTGAAGCGGAATGACCCCCGGTGCAACGAGAAGAATTTCCGCGACCCGTTCTTGCTAATCGACGACGTGAAGGCTTCGACGAAGACCTTGACGGCGGTGCTTTCGGACTTCGACGTCAAGAAAAACGACGTCAAAAACGCCTTCGTGAAGGGTTTGGCCGCTTTGAAGCAATACCGCGAAGACACCAAGAAAGAAGCCGACGCGATCATGGATCACGCCAAAAAAGAGGGGAAACCGATCCTCGTTTTGGCGGGTCGCCCCTATCACATCGACCCCGAAGTCAGCCATGGCATCGACCAGCTTTTGGCCTCGATGGGCGTGGCGGTGGTAAGCGAGGATTCCTTGCGCTTTGGCGAGAAGATCCGCCCGAATGTCCTGAACCAGTGGACTTATCATGCGCGTTTATTCGACGCGGCCAACTATGTCGCCTCCCGCCCGGAGATGGAGCTCGTCCAACTCGTGAGCTTTGGCTGTGGCGTCGACGCGATCACCGCGGACGAAGTACGTTCCATCCTCGAATCGAAGGGGCGCCTATATACCCAAATCAAGATCGATGAAATCCAAAACCTCGGGGCGGTCAAAATCCGTCTCCGCAGCTTACTCGGCGCGATGGAAGGGAGGAAGAGGAAATGAACGAACGCAAGAAGTTTTTCGCTTCCCTAGCCAAGCAAGGCTACACCATCTTGGTCCCGGACATGTGCCCGATCCAATTCCATTTGCTTTCGCGCATCGTCGAACTCGATGGCTTTAAACTTAAAGTCATCTCCCCCGTAGGCAGGCAAGCCAAGGACTGTGGCTTGGCCAGCGTCCATAACGACGCCTGCTACCCCGTCGTCATCCTCGCGGGGTGCTTTATCAACGAGCTTCGTTCCGGCACCTACGATCTAAGCAAGACGGCCGTCCTCATCTCGCAGACGGGTGGGGGATGCCGCGCGTCCAACTATCTATCCTTATTCAAGAAAGCCTTTGCCAAGGAATTCCCCGATGTGCCCGTGCTTTCGTTGAACTTCTCGGGTCTAGAGAAGGAACGTTCCTTGCCCTTCACCCTTTCCAGGGCCAGGCAAATGCTCGCGGGGGTTTGCTATGGCGACATGCTGATGAACCTCGTCCTTCAAAGCGAGCCGTATTATTCCCGCGAGGAAGTCGATGGGGCTTTAAACGATTGCCTTGATTTCTTGGATGCCCAAATCGGCAAGAAGAGCTTCCTCAAGAAAAAGAAGAACTACGCCCGCATCGTCGAGCGTTTCCGCCCGCTTATGCCACCCAAGCAGCGCAAACCCTTGGTCGGCATCGTCGGCGAGATCTACGTCAAATATTCGCCTTACGCGAACAACCATCTGGCGGACTTCTTGGTCAAGGAGGGGTGCGAAGTCGTTTATCCTTCCCTAATGGAATTCGTGCAATATTGCATCTTCAATTCGCTGGAGGACCATCGCCGTTATGGCAAGAACAAGTGGTCCTACCTCGTTTGGAAGATCGCCTACAAATATACCCTCCGCATCTGCGCGGAAGCCAAGAAGGCCTTCGAAGGCACGTCCTTCCGCCCCTACGAGGATTTCCGCGACGTCGTGAAAGCGGGGGAGAAGGTCATCTCCACCGGCGTCAAGATGGGCGAAGGCTGGCTCATTCCCGCCGAGATGGTCGAGTATACGCAGGGCGAAGTGAAGAACATCGTCGTCGTGCAACCCTTTGGCTGTCTGCCCAACCATATCGTGGGCAAAGGCATGATCCGTCCGGTCAAGGCGCTTTCGCCAGAAGCCAACATCGTCCCGATTGACTTCGACGCCTCTTCGACTTCGGTCAACCAGGAAAACCGTTTGAAGTTGATGTTGGCGAACCTCGCCTAAACAAAAAGAACAATGGCTTCGCGCCATTTTCTTTTTCATGCGGGTTTTGCGTTTAATCGCTGTGCGAGAAACGAAAAGAGAGATGTCGCATATGTCAGGCGCTAAACCCTTTTTCTCTATACGCATACCTGATAACATCAATATGCGAAAACAAGAATATTACAAGAACTCGGATATTCTGAAAATATACGCCTTGGGAGACCTTTCTTCCGACATTATCGCAGATCCTGGCCCAAGGAAGGCAACTCGAAACGAGTCGAGCCATGATGAAAGGTGAGGAAAAAA
>JBGUWA010000006.1:0-7825 GCA_045220635.1 Candidatus Alloenteromonas sp.
AAGATGACGTTGGTAGAAGGGATTTTCCCTGGCGTAGTCGTCATCGATGGGCAAGGGTGGCTCATAGGCGTGGGTGACCGCGCGGTAACCATACTCGACTTTGAGTTTCTCCGCCGCGGCGAAGGTGGTTTCCAGACTGGCCGCGATGGCTTCGGTCAAATCGTCGCCGCCACGGAAGAAGGACGCGCTGCTATAAGGGGCGCCTCTACCGATTAACGAGACGGTGGTAAGCCTGCCGCCCATGTCGATCAAGACATAGGAAGTCGGCAGCTCTTGGTAGGTTTTGAAGAGCTCGGCGATGCAATAGGTCGAGACGGAGGCGCGACGGACGCGGAACCCCGCCTGCGTCAGCAATTTGTTGTAGGTCGCCGACACTTTCGCGGGGAGCGAATGGATCTTGGCTTTGATGGTCAAGGACACCGATTTCTTCCCTAACGGGGGGTTATTGAAGCGTTGGCCATCCTCGAGGACGAACTCGTCGGGGATGATGTCGACGATCGCGTTATCGCCAGGGATCGGCTCTTTTTTGACGAGGCTCACGACGTTGGAGATATCGATCTTCGCGATCTCGTTGCTGGGGGCGACGACGTTGGTGGTCTTTTCCGAGTCATAGACGGTCAGGCCGATGGGCGGAAGGATGAAGCACACTTCCGAAATGGAGATGCGGATGTGGGCCGGGTCGTCGGCGATGTTATGGAGTTCCGCTAGAGCCTTCACTAGACCCTGGGGATCGGTGATTTGGCCTTCCTTGATGAGGCCGGGGAAGTCCCTTTTCTTACGGTAAAGGACGATGGGATTCCCACCGAGTTCGTAACCGATCAGCAATTTGATCGAGTCCGAAGCGATTTCCACACAGGCCGTCAGTTTATCCATATGCGTATATATTAATATACGGCAAAGCCAATGGGTAGGGATTAATGGCAAGAAATTAGTAGTTTTTTAGGCTGTTTTCCGCAGAACGAGGTGGCGGGAAAGCTTTAAGCCGAGCACGGGCAAAGATTCGCTTGCTCCCAAGAGGAAAGAAAAAGTGCTTCCGAGGAGGGAACTCGGAAGCGGGAGGAAAGGATTTTGAGGCTGTGGAATTATTCTAAAGACGAGGACGCTTCAGGCTCGGCCACTTCCTCGACGTGAGAGGTTTGCTGGGCCTGGGTCTCGTAAGCGTTCACCCCTGCCGCGATGGCGACGGGCGTGGCCAGCAAGACGATGGCGAGGAGGGAAAAGCCAAAACCTTTGACCAAGGAAAGGAAACGATAGTAAGGCTTGGTATGGCCCGTTTTCTGCAATTTGTCCTTCATGGCTTACTCCTTTCTGCCTTCATGGCTTGCGATACGCTTCAGGACGCGTAACTTCGCGGATGCGCTCCGCGGGTTGACGAGGAGCTCTTCTTCGCTAGGAAGAATGGGCTTTTTGGAGACGAGGGCGAATTCCGGCGTGGGAATTTCTTCGGGTCGGAGGGCGAGGCCGTGACGAGAGCCTTCAAGGACGGAGAGTTCCTGGAAACGGCGTTTCGTCGCGCGGTCGTCGAGCGACATGAATGTGATGATGGCGAGGCGCCCACCGACCTTGAGGAGGTTCGGGGCGTCTTGGAGCAATGTCTCCAAGGCTTTGGCTTCGCCATTGACCTCAATGCGCAAGGCTTGGAAGGTCTGTTTGGCGGGGTGACCTTTTTTCGATAAGGTCTTCATCGACTTGGATGCCTTGATGACATCCACCAGCTCTCCCGTCGTCTCAATCGGGGCGAGGGAACGCTTCTTGATGATGTTCCGAGCGATGGCTCCAGCATCTGGTTCTTCGCCGTAATCCCGGAGGATGCGAAGTAACTCGGATTCGCCATAGGTGTTGACGACTTCGTAGGCGGAGAGGGGGGAATCCTGATCCATGCGCATGTCCAAGCGGGCATCGTAACGGTAGGAGAACCCACGTTCCGGGTCGTCGAATTGGGGTGAGGATACGCCGAGGTCGGCGAGGATGCCATCCACCGCTTTCACCCCTCGGCTGGCTAATTCCGTTGCGAGGGAGGCGAAGGAGGCATGGATGAGGGTGTATCGGGGGGAGATTTCGCGTAGGACCGCGTCGCTCTCCGCAATAGCCGTAGCGTCAAGATCGAAGCCGTAGAGCCAACCTTCCTTTAGTTTGGAGAGGATGACTTTGGAGTGCCCCGCTCGACCGAGGGTCAAGTCGACGTAGATGCCGTTTTCCTTGATGTCGAGGGCTTCGATGGATTCCTTGAGCAGCACCGAGACGTGGCCGCTCATGAATTGGACCTCCGCGGTGCGTCGAAGGCGTAACCGTTGGCGAGGAGGTATCGCGCATAGGCCGCTTTGTCCCAGATCTCGAAGTGGTCGAAGCAGCCGATTAAGGTGACCTCTTCCCCGATGGCGTAGTCTTCAAGGGTTTGCTTGCCGATGAGGATGCGGCCGACGGAGTCGATTTTGGTGGGAAGGACGCTGGCGGCGGCGAGTCGCCTTTTGGCACGGAGTTCGGGGTCCTCGAAGTCCATGGCCAGGAATTGGGCCACGTAGGCTTGGAACCCTTGCTCGTCGTACACGGCGAGGCAACCTTCGTGCCCGCGGACGACATAAGCGGTCTTGGCCCCCTCCATGGCGAGCTTGCCGGGGATCAGGAGGCGACCTTTCGCGTCAAGATTTCGGTGATATGTTCCGTAGTACAACATTCCCACTTTTTACCACCTTGCGACTTAACTATAACCCGCGTTTGGGATGCGGGCAATAGTTTTTCGGCGTTTTTTGCTTTTTTTCCTACGGATTATCGCTTATTTGGCGAAATATTCGGTCACTAAGCACGTCCGTTCCACGGTGGCGCTTGTCCCCTTCCAAGCCAGGAACTCGCTTAAGCCATAACGGTCTTTCGCTTGCTGTGACCAATCGTAGGTATAGCCTAACCTCGTCCAGGGAAGATGGGCGACGTCGTAAGAATAATAGTATTGTCCCGAGAACCAGGTCTTGTATTCGTCGGTCGTCGATTCGGAAAAGGATAACGCCATCGGCTTGGTGGGGTCGGTGACGTAAGCCGGACGGACGATGTCGGCAGGACGGAACCAAAGCGTCGAGATGTAGGTGTTTTTGCTTTCGTGCGACATGCCAAGGACTTGCTTGGTGCGAAGCAAGAGATCCTCGATGTTTCCCTTGTTGCTTTCATACCACGACTCATATTCCACGGGGGAGCATAGCCAGGATTCGCCCCAACTGGTGACGATGGTCTCGCCTTCGGGATAAGAAGAAGGGAAGCGATGGAAGGTGAAAAGCAATACCTTGTCCCCCGCTTCGTTAAAGCGGACTTTGGGGTCGTCTTTGCTTAGATTCGCCAGCGGGCGGATCTTTTCGCTGGTGGCTTCGATGACATCAAGATAGGCAAGGCGAAGCGCTTCTTCGTTGGTTCGGGGCTTGGCGCAAGAAAGAAGCATCATCGGCATCAAGGCGAAGACGAACGTTTTCTTCAATCGATTCATAGGAGTCCTCCAGAGATGCTCCTCAACTGAGGAGAGGCGACAAAACAATAGGCGTCATTTGGGGTCTTCGACGTCATAGTCTTTCAGGGCGTCGAAGGGGGAAGAGGTCGGCTCGGGCGGGGTTTGCCCATCGAGGTAGACGGCATAGCCATCCCCTTCTTGGGCGAGCTTGGACCCCTTCTTTTTGGGGGACATCGGCACGCGCGAATGAATCGTGCAGAAGGCCACCTCGAGCAGCTCGATGTTGTTCTCGGAGAAGATGTACCCCTCCCCTTCTTCGTCAGGGGAAGAAAGCAAGGCGAACTCTTCATCGAAAGCGAAATCCTGACCGAACTTCTCCAAGGTATAGGCATCGCTAAGCCACATCTTGCCTGTTACCGAAATGGCGACGCAGAGGGTATTTTCTTCTAAGAAGAACTCGCCCGAAGCATGTACATCGCTTAGGCCAAGAAGCGGGTATTGCTTGGAGAAATCAAACGAAGAGAAATCCAAGTCCTCATCGAAACTTAATGGCTTTGCCGGGGTGACGAGATTGCGATGAAACCTCATTGACGGATCCTCGCGCCAAGACGCACCGCCACCGCGTCAAGGGCTTTCTTCACGGCCGCGTTGACTTCGGCGTCGGAGAGGGTCTTCTCTTTGCTTTGCAAGGTGAGGGTGACGGCCAAGGAGACGTAGCCTTCGGGTAAGCCGAGGCCGCGATAGAGGTCAAAGGCTTCCACGTTCACGATGAGGGTGTCGCTGCGCAAAATCTCGCGGCGAAGGGCTTCGTAGGTGACGTTGGTGGGCACAAGAAGCGCCAAATCGCGGGAAACGCTTGGATAACGAGACGGAACGCTGGCCTTGATCGGCGAGACCTTGACGTCAAGAAGCGCATCGAGGTCAAGCTCCGCCACGGCGGCGCTGCGAAGGTCGTATTTCTTCAAGGCGCTTGGATGCAACGTGCCGAAATAGCCGACGAGTTGCTTGCCGATACGGATCTCCGCGGTTTGGTAAGGATGCATTTCCTCGCCGCCCAAGGACCACGGATCGAGGCGATAACGGTTGGCATTAATGCCAAGGCTATCGAGCAAGGCCACGACGAGGCCTTTGATGTCGTAATAGTCATACGGCGGTTTCTTGACGCCGACGCGGCTGGGCTTTTCGCCAAACAAGACGATGCCAAGATGACGGCCGTTGCTGCCTTTGGAGTCGACGTCGGAAACCTCGAAGAAGGCGCCGGATTTATTCTGACGGTTGGTGTTATAGGAGGCCACGCCGAGCAAACTATGCATGAGGTGCGTGCGCACGACTTCGCGTTCGACGGTCATGGGGTTGGTCAAGACGAAGGGTTCGCCGCAAGGGAGATAGCGGAAGCGCTTCTCCTCTTCTTTGGAGAGGAGGGTGTAGGTCACCACTTCATCGAGGCCTTTGTGGCAAAGTTGGTGGCGAAGGGCGCGTTCGGCGGCTTGCTTGGGGGTGAGGCCATTGAGGGCGAGGTCGACCCGCGGCAAGACGGAGACGACGTTGTCGTAGCCCAAGATGCGGATGACTTCTTCGCTGAGGTCGGCTTGGCCATCGATGTCGATGCGGTAGCTCGGCACGGTGACGGAAAGGCCATGGAGGAGTTTCTTCTTCACGTCGAACCCAGCGCGTTCCAAGGTCTTGACGATCAAGCCTTCCTCGAAATTGGTGCCAAGGCGGCCATTGATGTAGTCCGCGCTGGTGGTGACGACCTTGAGCTCGTGATCCATCGTGTCGTAGAGGACGGTCTCCTCCACTTCTTTGGCGTCGCAAAGCTGTTTGAGCAAAGCGGTCGTGACGCGTTGGACATACTCGACTTGATGCGGGTTGATGCCTTTGCAGAAACGCTGCGAGGAA
This sequence comes from Candidatus Alloenteromonas sp., assembly GCA_045220635.1. Lineage (GTDB taxonomy): Bacteria > Bacillota_I > Bacilli_A > RFN20 > CAG-826 > Alloenteromonas. The sequence continues at coordinate 5,330 of JBGUWA010000006.1, forward strand.
TCGCTGGCAAGGCCTAAGCGATTGCTGGTGTGACGGATGCAAGCGCCCTGGAAATAAGCGGCTTCGACCACAAGGTTCTTGGTGTTCTCGTCGACTTTGCAGGCTTCGGCGGTCATGATGCCGGCAAGGCACATCGGCTGACCGCCGCTGGTGACGAGCAAGTCGCCCTTTTGGAGGGGATATTTGTTGCCATCCATCGCCAAGAAATCGCCTTCGAGGTCCTCGCGGACGACGAGGGAATTCTCGGGGAGCTTATCGAGGTCGTACATGTTTAGCGGCTGACCCGTAAGGAGCATGACGAAGTTGCCAATGTCTACGACATTGTTGATGCTGCGAATGCCCGAGGCAAGCAAGACTTCCTTGAGCCACTTTGGCGATTCTTTGGTGGTTACGCCACGCACGACGCGCGCCGAGAACATGGGGCAACCGGCGCTTTCCGAGCCAACGTGGAAATTGGCCACGCAGAGGTCATAGTCATCGATTTTGTCGAAGGTGACTTTTCGTTCGAAAAGGCAGCCGACTTCGCGCGCGACGTTATTCAAAGCATAGAGGTCGGGGCGATTGGGGAGCACGGAGAGCTCCAAAATCGCGTCGTCGAGGCCAAGGTAACCCAAGACGTTTTCTTCGCCGACGGGAGCATCGGCGGGAAGTTCCTCGATGCCGGCTTTTTGGTAGTCGCTGAGGAATTTGCCATCCACGCCAAGCTCGAGCAAGCTGCAGCACATGCCGTTGCTTTCGACGCCGCGGATGACCGAGGCTTTGATGTCGACTTGGGGAAGTTTCGCGCCAACGGTGGCGACGATGACTTTCAGCCCCGCCCTGGCGTTAGGCGCGCCACAGACGATCTGGGTGACGCCGCGTTTGGGGCCAAGGTCGACGGAAAGGACGTGAAGATGGTCGGAATCGGGATGTTCCGCGCAGGAAAGGACTTCGCCGATGACGAGGCCAGTGCCCGAAGCAAGGCGCGTGATGCCTTCGACTTCGCAACCGGCGAAAGTTAAGCGCGACGCCACTTCTTCGGGGGTAAGACCTTCAAGGTCAACATGCTTTTGCAGCCAACGATACGATACGTTCATGGTTCTATCCTCCTTTATTTAATGGGGAAATCCTTCAGGAAGCGGAAGTCGTTTTGGTAGAAACGACGGATGTCATCGATGCCATAACGAAGCATCGCGACGCGCTCGACGCCGACGCCAAAGGCGAAACCGCTATAGACTTCCGGATCATAGCCGCACGCTTCCAAAACGCGCGGGTTGACCATGCCAGCGCCCAAGATTTCGATCCAGCCAGTGCCCTTGCACATCGCGCAGCCTTTGCCGCCGCAATTGAAGCAAGAGACGTCGACTTCGACACTTGGCTCGGTGAAGGGGAAATAGCTCGAACGGAGACGGATTTCCCTCTTTTGCCCGAACATCTTCTTCGCGAAGAGTTCCAAGGTCGCCTTGAGGTGGGCGATGGAGATGCCTTTGTCCACCACCAAGCCTTCGATTTGGGCGAACTGGTGGGAATGGGTCATGTCATCGTCGTCGCGGCGATAGGCTTTGCCTGGCGCGATCATCCGGATGGGGCGTTTTTCTTCGGCCTCGCTCATGCGGTGGGCTTGCGCGGCCGAGGTCTGCGTGCGCAAAAGGAAGTCGTCACCGAAATAAAAGGTATCCTGCATGTCGCGGGAAGGATGGTCTTTGGGAACGTTGAGAAGTTCGAAGTTGAACCGATCGGTTTCGACGTCGCGACCTTCGCAGACTTCGTAGCCCATATCGAGGAAGATATCGGTGACCTCATCGATGATGAGACGGTACGGATTGATGTGTCCGATCGGCGTAGGCTCACCCGGTAAGGTCAAGTCGATGCGGTCGTTCTTCAATTTGTTCTCCAAGGCTTTCGCGGCCAAGGCGGCCTTCTTCTGCTCGAAGGCGGCGATGACGGCTTGGCGGGCGCTATTGACGGCGGCGCCGAAAGCGGCTTTGTCGGCGACCATGCCGATCAAAGTCATCAAGGCCGAGATTTTGCCTTTCTTGGCGAGGTGTCGGTTATAGAATTCCTCAAGCGATTTTTCGTCTTCGACCTGCTCAAGGTCTTCAAGCGCCTGCTTTTTCAGCGCTTCGGCGGTTTGGATGTGTTGGTCCATAAGGCTCCTTTCACAAAAAAAGACGGCCGGGAACGGTCGATTAGACCGCGGTGCCATCCCAGTTTGGAGCGGCGTCGCTCCACTGCTTCACGATGCCGGTAACGACGGCTACGGGTGTTCCCACCGTTCTCGGAGGTGAATTCGCGGCGTCATTCCCGGATGGTCTCACTCTTCATCCGTCCCTGTGGCCTGACGTGGATCCGTTACTACGTCTCGTCTTCGAACGCGGATATTCTATATCCGTTTGCATGGGGAATCAAAGGGTTTTCGGGAAGAAAAAGCTAGATACACCAGCAAATGATGGATAGCCAAACCGCACGCCATCGCGCTTTTTCAGAACAGGTTGGACGAAAGGTCGCTTTTCGGCG
>JBGUWA010000007.1:0-10289 GCA_045220635.1 Candidatus Alloenteromonas sp.
CGGCATAGAAAAGCGCGCCAGCCGTACCTAACGGAGTCTCTTCGACGAGATAGCGAATGGAGACGCCGAACTTGCTTCCATCGCCGAAATAGTCCTGGATCGCCGTCGAGCTTTTGGGACACACGATGATCGCGTTATAGACGCCCGAACGATATAGGGATTCGATTTGCCATTGCAAAATGGGTTTCCCGGCAATGGGGACCATGGGTTTAGGCAAATCGCCCGCGATTTCTTTAAGGCGCGTTCCTGCGCCGCCAGCTTGGATAAGTGCAATCATAGGCACATTATCCTCGCTTCGCGAATCATTGGAAAGATTTACGCAAGGGCGCGCGAAACCAATTCGCACAAAAAAACAAGCAAAAACCCGCGTTTTGCGGGGTTTGCGTTAAAAATGATGGGATTTTGCGGATTAATGGCTGGCTGTGAAAATGACCGAAACGCCTGAATTGTCTAACTCAACGGGGAGTTCGATCAAATCGCTTAATGCTTCGCGAACCGATTTCTTTTTCTCTTCGTCGGGGACGTAGAAGAGCAGGAATCCGCCGCCGCCAGCACCGAGCAACTTGCCACCGGTCGCGCCGCCTTTGATGCCGCGTTCATAGCAGTCGTCGATAAAGGGGGAGCTGATGCCGCTGGCGAGGCTCTTCTTGACTTCCCAAGAACGAGACAAAGTTTCGCCAAGGAAGTCGATGTCGTTTGCCTCGAAATGTTTCTTTAGTTCACGCGTCATGTCGCAAAGGGCGAGGGTGGCGTTGATTTTGGAGTTTTCGCTGGCTAAGGCCTTGCTTTGCTCGGTGAGGATCTTGTTCGCGTCATGCAAGGCGCCGGTATAGAACATCAGCATCGATTCCTCGAGCTTCTTGAAGGAAGAGGAACGCATGATAATGGGCTCGGTTTTGACGTAGCCGTCGGGGCGGAATTCATAGAAACGAAGGCCGCCGAACGCCGAAGCGAATTGATCTTGCTTGCCAATGGGGTTTCCGAGACGGTTGATTTCGACGTCGCACGCCTCTTTCGCGATCTTGTAGTTCGAAGCGTATTTCTCGTTATAGGTATAAAGCAGCTTCAACAAGGCAACGGTAAACGAAGAAGACGAACCTAAGCCAGTGCCGGCGGGAATGTCTGCCATCGAAGTGATTTCGATGCCCTTCGTGCCGAAATCCTTAAGGACTTGGCGAAAGATGCGATGCTGAATCTTGTCGGGGTCGGTGACGACTTCGGTTTGCGAATATTTCAACGTGATGGTGTCGCGGTTGAATGCCTTGTTAATGGTGAGGTAGACGTATTTGCGGATGGTCGTCGAAAGGACGCAGCCGCCATAACGCTCATAAAAGGACGGGATGTCACTTCCGCCTCCGCAAAAGGAAACACGGAACGGGGCGCGGGTAATAATCATGGTCGTTCCTCCTTTTTTCGTGGGTAATTGTACGATAAGTAGCCAACAAAGACCACAACGCTATTTCGCCATTCCGCGCGTATTTTGTTAATATAGTTTTAATATCAACGAGGTACTCTTATGGCAGATTCTCCACTCGTTCTGACGTTTGACTTCGGCACACAATCCGTTCGTGCGAGCGTTTTCGACGCGCATGGCGAATGCTTGGCCAGGGCTTCGCGGAAATACGAACCCGCCTATCATTCGCCGAAACCAGGCTATGCGGAAATGGATCCCGAATACTATTTCCAATGCCTTTGCTCGTGCATGAACGAACTCTATGAAAGCCATGCCGACCTTTTCCCGAAAATCAAAGGAATAGAGCTCGATTGCTTCCGCGATTCCGCGGTTTGCTTGGATAAAGACCGCAAAGTCATCCGCCCGATGATTCTTTGGCTCGATTCGCGCATGGCCAAATGCCAGGATCCGCTTCCCCCGTTAGCCCGCGCCTTATTCTGGCTAGTTGGCAAAGCGGACGTGATTAGCTTGAACCGCAAACGCACGATGGCGAACTGGATCAAGGAAAACGAACCCGAGAACTTTGCCCGCATCGATAAATACGTCTCCATCTCGACCTATTTCGTATACCGCTTAACGGGCGAACTCAGGGACTCTCCTTCCGACTTCACGGGCCACTACCCTCTCGATTACAAGAAAAAGCAATGGTACAAGAAGCCGGAAAAGCACCTTCAGGGCCAAATTTTCTCGCTTCGTCGTGACCAACTCGTCGAACTTGTCGATACCCAAGGCGTTTTGGGCCATATCAACGAAGAAGGGTCCAAATTGACCCATCTCCCCGTTGGCGTTCCGCTATTCGCCGGCGGTTCGGATAAATCCTGCGAAACGCTCGGTTCTGGCGTCATCGACGATACGATGGCGGCGGTTTCCTTGGGCACGGCTTGCACGATCGAGACCATTACCAAGAAATACCAAGGACCTCAGGCCTTTTTGCCCGCCTATCCTTCCGTCCAGCCCGGCGTCTACGATATGGACGTCCAAATTTACCGCGGCTTCTGGATGATTAACTGGTTCCTCAAGGAGTTCGGTTCGTACAAAATCAACGACCTCGTGACGGACGATGTGCGACCCGACGAGTACGACAAGCAACTGGAAATCATTCCTCCAGGGAGCGATGGCCTAATCCTCCAACCGTATTGGGGGTCGCCGTTAGAGCACCCCGAAGTCAAAGGCGCGATTATTGGTTTCTCCGACCACACGACCAAGCCTCACATGTACAAGGCCATGATCGAAGGCATTGGTTTTGAGCTTCGCGTCGCTAAAGAGCGTTTCGAAAAACGCATTGGCCATAAGTTCGAAAAGATTCGCATCTCTGGCGGCGGAACGCGCTCGGAGCAAATCTGCCAACTTTATGCTGACTTGTTCGATTGCCCCGTTGAGGTTTTGCACACCGAAGAAACCTCCTCGTTAGGCGCCGCGATGGGTGGCTTCCTTTCCCTAGGCGTTTACAAAAACACCAAAGAAGCCGTGAATGCCATGGTGCGTGTCCGCAAGACGTTCCTGCCTCGCCCTGAAAAGTCAATTCAGTACGACAAGCTCTTTAATGATGTATACAAAGATCTCTATAAGACCTTGAAAAAAACCTACCGTTATCTCTATCGCTGGAGCGCGGTTTGATTCAAATTAAGCGGATTTTGCAAAGATAAAATCAAAACTGCAGCGTTTTACGATGCCGTTCCTTCGCCTTCGGTATCGGGCTTTTCCATGGGGTTATGACCAAGGAATTGGGAGTTATAGAGCTCAGCATAGAAGCCTTTGGCGGCCAATAATTCATCGTGGGTACCCGTCTCGATAAGGCGGCCTTTGTTCATGACGAGGATCATCTTGGCGTTCTTAATCGTGGAAAGGCGGTGCGCGATGACAAAGGACGTACGGTTCTTCATGATGTCTTCCATCGCGTCCTGAATGGCTTTTTCGGTACGGGTATCAACCGAAGAGGTGGCCTCGTCCAAAATCATGATCTTGGGTTTGGAAACGATGGCACGCGCAATCGTGATGAGCTGGCGTTGGCCTTGCGAGATGTTCGTGCCATCTTCGTTGAGCTCGAAATCATATCCGCCAGGAAGGGTTGAGATAAAGTGGTCGGCGTGGGCCGCTTTGGCGGCTTCGATGACGTCTTCATCGGTGGCTTCGCGGTTGCCATAACGGATGTTTTCGCGAATGGTGCCGGTGAACAGCCAAGTGTCTTGCAAAACCATGCCCATCGTTTGACGTAACGCGGAACGGTCGTAATTACAGACATCGATGCCATCGAGTTTAATGCTTCCTTCGTTGACTTCATAGAAGCGCATGAGCAAATTCACGACCGTGGTTTTGCCTGCGCCCGTGGGGCCTACTAAAGCGACCATTTCACCGGGTTTGATATGGATGTCCATATCTTCGATTAATGGCTTTTCGGGGTCATAGGAGAAATAGACGTGATCGAAGTCCACCGCGCCTTGAACGGAAGAGGCGTCTTTTGCCGCATCTTCGGGGTCTGGTTTTTGTTCAGGCAAATCGAGGAGTTCGTAGCTGCGTTCGCCCGCGGCCAACATGGATTGGATGGTTGCCGCCATCTGGCCGAGTTCTTGGAAGGGGCTTTGCAGGATATTGAGGAACATGATAAACGCGACCAAATCGCCGAAGTTCGAGCCATCGATAAGGCCGGCGACGACGGAAATCGCGACGAATCCGAAGTTATAGAAGAAGCGCATGGTCGGATAGATGAAGCCAGAAATCCATTGGGACTTACGATCGGCTTCGGTCATGACTTCGTTGACTTCGTCAAAGACCTCAAGGCTATGTTCTTCTTGGCCAAAGAGCTTCAGAATCTTCTGGCCGCTGTAATCTTCTTCAATATGGGATTCGAGGACGCCATAGTGCTTGCGGTAGATCTTAAATTGCTTGCGCGAGCGCTTCGCGATGATGATGACGGCGAGCAAAGTGAAGGGGAAGGTGGCCAAAACGACAAGGCTCAATGCCCAGTTTTGGATGAACATGGCGATCGTGCCGCCCACCAAAATGATGGAGCTTGAGCAAATGGAACGATAGACGGTAGCGAAGTTGCGACCGATGTTATCAATGTCGTTGGTGCAACGAGAGAGAATATCGCCGATGGGGTGGGAATCGAAATAGGAAAGCGGGAGACGATCTAGCTTCGTTTTGATTTTCGCGCGTTGTTCATAAACCCAGACGGCGATGACCTTTTCTACGATCCACGTTGAGAGCCAACGGCAAACTGCCGCGACCAAATACATGGCGATGATGATGCCGAAGTTGCGATAGACATAAGGCCAATCCACCGCGGTAATCGCTTCTTTGGCCAACGGGTCTTGGATGCCAAAGACGGAAGGAAGGTCTTGCAGGACCCTCGCTAGAATTAGCGGGGTGACGACCGAGATAATGGCGGCGATTAAGCAGAGGGCAAAAACGAAAATCAAAGACCAACGCTGTGTGCGGAAATCAGCCATGACACGCAGCAGCGTGCCCTTCGCGTTGCGGGGTTTTTCGATGTTGCCGCGGCGCGCCATTAGAGGTCCCCTCCTTCTGCAACGATCTTCTTTGAAAGCTCTAAAGTCTTCTCAATTTCAGAGGAATCAAGCTGGGATTGCACGATTTCTTGATAAACTGCGCAGTTTTTCATGAGCTCTGCGTGCTTGCCTTGACCCGCGACTTTCCCTTCGTTTAAGACGACGATGTTGTCCGCGTCAAGGATAGTGGAAACGCGCTGGGCGATAATGATGATCGCGGCGTCTTTGATGTAGCCTTTTAGGGCGTGGCGGAGTTTGGTGTCGGTACGGAAGTCTAGCGCGGAGAAGGAATCATCAAAGATATAGATTTCCGCCTTACGGACCAAAGCGCGGGCGATGCAAAGGCGTTGCTTTTGGCCACCGGAGAAGTTCTTACCGCCTTGTTCGACGACGGAATCGATGCCGTTTTCTTTCTTCGAAACGAAATGAGAGGCTTGGGCTACTTCAAGCGCTTTACTGATGTCGTCATCGGTCGCATCGGGTGCGCCAAAAACCATATTGGAACGGATGGTTCCTTTGAAAAGCAGGGCTTGCTGAGGGACAAAGCCAATCTTGGAGCGCAAATCCTTCGTCGCGTATTCACGCACGTCGTGGCCATCGATTAAAACGGTTCCCTCCGTGGTGTCATAAAGCCTTGGAATCAAATTGATGACGGAGCTTTTGCCCGAGCCGGTTGAGCCGATGATCGCGGTGGTTTGCCCTGGCTTGGCGGTGAACGAAATATGGCTCAAAGAGGGTGTTTCCGAATCGGGGAAGCAAAACGTGACATCGCGGAATTCGACGGTGCCATCGCCACGGGTTGCCGGCAAGGGGTTTTCGGGTTCTAACAAAGTTAGAGGCGCTTTTAAAACTGCGTTAATACGCTTGGCGCAGACACTGGCACGCGGCCACATGATGAACATGAAGGAGAACATCATGAAGGCACTGATAAGCTCCATCGCATATTCCGCGGAAGCAAGGATGCCCGGGAAGTTAACGAGAACGTCATTCCAAACGTGACCGTCGTAGTTGCGATAGGCAAAGAAATAGATGGCGATGTAGGTCAAATTGAACGTGATGCTGATTAACGGCTCGCCAAAAGACATGATGCGGGCGAAGCGGACGACCGTTTTTTCGGTTTTCATCGAAACTTCGTTGAAGCGATCTTCTTCCCGCTTTTCGCGGTTGAAAGCGCGGATGACGCGGACGCCGGTCAACGATTCGCGCAAGACCATGGTGACTTTGTCAAACAAGGCCTGCATCTTGGAGAACAAAGGAACCGCCAAGACGAAAATCACGACCATGATCACGATGATGATGGGCACCGATACCGTAAGAATTAAGGCAATGCGCGTATCGTGCGTGACGATCATGACGATTGATAGAATGAGGGTCAACGGGGCGCGAACCATCATGCGCAAAGTCATTTGAATTACGCCTTGGCATTGCTCGATGTCGTTGGTGGTTCTGGTAATTAACGAGGCGGTGCCAAATTCGGTGAATTGCTCAACCGAAAAATGCGAAACCTTTGCAAAAACCTCATGTCTTACACGTTTTCCGAAATGCGCGCCGATAAAAGAGACGCAAATTGAAGCCCCAAAAGCGATGAAAATCGCCACGACGGCGTGACCCATCATGATCCCGCCGAGAATCCAGGTGTCGGTGAAGGTGTTGCGGGTTGGCTCAATGAATTCGTAGCCAAAGAATGGGAGCAGACCATTCCATTGCTCGAAGTAACCCGTGGGGTTTTGCATGATGGCGGCAACGCGCGACATCAGGTTCGGCAAGCTTACGCCGAGATAGCATTCCGTACCAATAAGCAAAACGGCGATGATGATTAACCACCAGACGTCCTTAAGGTAACGGAACAAGCGAAACATAGGAAATTATTCTTCGATTGCGGTCTTCAATAACAAGCCGTAGAGAATATCGGGGTCAATGGCCTCGGCGCCGTTTTTGCTTAGGCGCGCGACGCCGCCCTTAGATAAATCAAGGAAATAACGTGCGATAAGGCGCGGATCGCCAACGATGACTTTGCCTTCTTCTTGGCCTTGGCGAATCAAGGTAACCAAGGTTTTTTCGATATCATGAGAGCGGGCAAAGGATTTAGCTTTCTCGTCCAAGCCGTTTGATTCCGGGAGAAGAAGCGTGATTTTGGCGACGCAGAAATCCTTTCCTCCGGCCTTGGCGACCTTGCTTGCATATTCGCAAAGCAAACGCAGACCCGCGGTTGACCCTTTCTCTAACGCCGCGGCGACGGGAACTTCGGCCTCTTGGCAAAGGACCTCGTCAATCAAGGCGGCGAAAACGTCCTCTTTGGAATCAAAATAATGATAAAAAAGACCGTGGGAACATTTAGCGGGCTTCGTGATGTCGTCAATAGCGGTATGGTCATAACCGTTCGCAGCAAAGGCTTTTAGGGCATAAGCGAGGAGTTTGCCTCTGCGGCGATCTTTGATGCTTTGGTTTTGCTCAGGCGTGCGTGGCATAAATCGCCTCCATAAAGTTTCACTGGCCGTAATGATACTTATCCATTTCCTTTCGTCAACGGAAAAGCGCTTCACTTGTGAAAAAAGCCATTTAGCTTGGGGAATCTTGTCAGCCAAAAGAAAAGCGGCGATTATGCTCGTCGCTTTCGGGATTTGCTATTCTTTCGGTTCTTCTTCCGCCGCTTTCGGCTCTTTGGAAGTGGGTCCTTCTAACACGGGAGCTTCTTTCTTTTTGTTACGTCTGCCCGCATATTTGACGAGGAAGTAGGTTCCGAACATCACCCCAATGAAGGCAACGCCGCCGATGAGGAATTGCCACCACTGGTTCACGCCGGGATCGTTATAAACCCAGAACATCTCTTGGTTGAGGAACATGGAAACGACGGAGCCAAGGATGAAGCCCAGGACGACACCGAAGGTCTGAGGGCGCTTCCGAATCATCAATCCCTTTAACAAATGGGAGATGACGAAGAAGCCAATCACGATGCCAGCGAGCAACGCCACAAGAACAACCAAAGCGCCGGGGATGCGACTATGTTCGTGGAACATCGAGGGCCAAAGCACGTTGCCGGCTTCGTCATATTGGTTGAAGAAAATACCAAGGATTGGGTTATAAAGACCGAAGATAAAGAGCAACATCGCCCCGGAAATGCCCGGAACGAGGCAACTTGCCGCAGATAAGAAGCCCACGAACGCCACCAAGGCGAAGATCCAAGGATAATGGAACGGATCGAAGACCTGGATTTCAAAGTTGGGAATCCAATCGATGATTCCCGACTCAAACAAATAGCAGAGGACAAACGCGGTTACGCCGATTCCCGCCGCAACAATGAAACCAATCGCGATCCTAACGATGTCTGCTACGCCAATCTTTTTGCCCGCAAGCTCATCGGTGATGATGGGGAGCGCGCCAACGACGAACCCCGCTAAAGCCGCAACGATGGGGAAGGGGAAATAGACCTTGGCAAAGCGATCCCAAAAGAACATGAGGATAAACGTGGCGAGAAGGCAGCCGATTCCGATGGGGATGAGCTTGCCTAACGAAGAGAGGAATGTCTTTTTCTTGCGAAGCCCGTCAATGCCGTCAAGCAGGTCATCGTAAACGTCAACGACGATGCCAACGGTTCCTGCGCTGACGCCAGGGAGAATTCCGGTGCCTAGAGACGAACCCTTCGCGCACAATAAAAACCAGTCTTTTGCTTTCATAAGCATAGATTTTATAGGCCCAACCACCTAATGCAATAGCATTATTTCCAAAAACGACCCCGTTGTGGTATCTTTTTGGCATGCGTACACTAGTCCTTTATTATTCCAAATCCGGAAATACCCAAAAATATGCCGAAGATATCGCGTCAGCGCTCAAGTGCGACGTGCTCCCCTTCAAGAAATTCAAAAAGCAGATGATCGATGAGTATGACACCATCATTTTCGGCTCCCGCGTCATGGGTTCCCGCATCCAAAAGCTGGATGACTTCCTTTTGAATTACGACTTGATGAAAGAGAAAAACGTCATCATCTTCGCGGTTGGCATGTCACTTGTTACCAAAGAAGCCCGCGCGAATTTGATTTCGGGCAACCTTTTGGACCTCTATCACGTCCGCTTCTACCAACTTCGCGGCTCGTTTGACTACAGCAAGCTTTCCTTTGTCGATCGCTTCTTGATGAATAACTCGCTTCGCATTATCGCCAACGATCCCGAAGCCAGCGCCGACCAGAAGATGTTGCTCACCATCAAAGAAAACCCCATTATCGTTTACGATCAGGAAGGCGTTGACCGCATCATCTCGGTCGTCCGCAAAATCGATACCGTAGTCGCGGAAGCATAGTTATGAAAATCGTCGTCGGGTTAGGCAACCCTGGCAAACAATACGAGCAAACCCGTCACAACATGGGTTATATGGTTATTGATCGCCTTGCGGATATCTTTTCCGTCGACTTCGATTACAACAAATTCAAAGGCATCTACGGCATTAGTAAGAACCCCGTTTTGCCCGAACCGGTCATTTTCGCCAAACCCGAAACCTTTATGAATCTTTCGGGCGAATTCGTGCGCCCGTTAATGGACTACTTTAAGGTTCCGGTCGAAGACATAATCATTATTTATGATGATATGGCCATTCCTGAAGGCAAAATCCGCCTACGCCTTTCGGGATCGGACGGCTCCCATAACGGCATGAAAAATATCATTCAAATGTTGGGCACCGATCAGATCAAACGCGTTCGCGTCGGCATTGGCGAGCCGCCCTACTCGGGCATTGATTATGTCCTTAGCAAACCTACTGGAGAATCCTTGGAATTAGCGCATCAAGCCATCGATGCCGCAGCCGCGGCGGTGAAAGACGCGTTGGTCCATGACTTCAATTACGCGATGAACCACCACAACTAGGAGAGACCTTGGACGAGATATTGAAACGAATCAAAAACCTCGGCGTCACCTCCCCCCTTCTTTCGAAAAAGGGGCCTTTTGTCATAGAAGAAAACCTTGCAACAGGCCTCGTTTTTGCAGAGATTTTTAAAGAAAAGCCTGCAAATTACGCTTTAATTGCATCAAATCAATATGCCGCGCAAAGGCTCTATGAATTCCTTTTGAACTTCCTTGAGGAACAAGAGGTCGTCTTCTTCCCTAGCGACGAATTGCTCCGTGCCGAAGCGCTTGCGTCTTCCCGCGAATTGTTGGCCCAAAGGCTTTACGCCCTTGGACAATTAAGAGACGGCAAACCCAAGATCCTTGTTACCCATCCAAGCGCCCTGTTGCGCTTCCTTCCGAATCCAAAGCGCTTTGAAGAAGAGACCTTTCATTTGCACGTAGGTGATTCAATCGATTTGCGAGAACTTCGCTTCCGCCTTAGTCAAATCGGC
>JBGUWA010000008.1:0-5938 GCA_045220635.1 Candidatus Alloenteromonas sp.
AACCTCAAAAGGAGGAAGACCTTATGCCTGAAGTTACCGAGAAAACCGAAAGTTCATTAGAGCTTGATGCGAGTTCCCATGACGACGTTCATGTCCTCGATGAAGAACAGATTCGTTTTCAAGAGAAATTGAGAGAAGACATAGAAAAAGATGAAAAGTTCTATGACGAGCCCGAAGAGGTAGAGGAAATGGAACTCGAGGTCGAAAAGGGAAATCCAGAGATCGACGAGGTCAACCCAAAGTAAGGCAAACTAGCCGACCACCCCTCTTGCTATTGGAGGGGTTTTTCTTATGGAAACAGAGAAGCGCCGGATTCTTGCTGCCACATGCACCGCTTCAATCAAAAGCCATAATAAAAAAAGACAAAATACACGCTTTTTGCAAGGTTATCATGCTTTTTGCAGCGTTTTTGACTAAGCAGAGACGCGCTTATCGGACTCAGTATAGGTCGTGTTTATGGAAGGAGGCGTATTTCTCGCTCGATAGCTGGGTGCCACATTTGGGGCAGCTATAAGCCGTTCCTTCTGCGTATTCATTACCACAGTTGGGGCAATGCTTAACAACGGGTTGTCCATCGATCTTCGTCGCGTTCTTTAAGCCTTTCCCACGAATCGCGCCGACAAGAGTCACCACGAATACGCCCGTTAAGATGCCTTCCCACGCGACGAGGAAAATTATCATGGGAAGTTCGATGGCGTAATAGGATTCCATCATCGTCGGCATGATGTGATTGAACGCTTCGTCAAGGGAGGCTCCCACGCTAGAAGAAGGCAAAGACAACTTATCGTAGAGGAACGAGTTGAAGTTGTCGGTGACTCGTTTGGATAACGCCCCGTCGGTATCGTTGCCCTGCATTCCTTCAAACGCCCAATTGACTTTGTTCCCATCATCCGCGTAGACGATGAGCCAATGGGATTCGTCTTTAAACATGTCGAGGTATTTGTCGTAGGCATAGCCACTTAAAGAGGCGTATTTGGCTTTCCAAGTGCTGTTGGGGATGCTCACGAAACTCGGGCAGATACCAGAAACGTAATAGAACTGGTTGAAGGTCTGCCTTAACGTGGACTCTTCCGCATCGCTTAAGACGTTCGTTGTGTCTTCGACGCGAATCGTGGTCGCATAGTCGGTAGGGATCTTCTTGGGATTATGGAAACCCGTGAATACCGCGACCCCAACGCCAGCCAACATGAAAAGGCCGATGATGATCAGGGTAGGGATCTTGGATTTGGTCGCCGCGCTGGCATCTCCGCTAAGGTAAACGGTGCGCATGAGGCCGCCTCGCCCATAATAGACGTAGCAGGTAGCGCCAGGGAAATAATGCGAAGAGGTGCGATAGGCAGGGGCGCTTGAGGAATGGCCGCCGCTGCCGGAATGGCTACCGCCGCCGCTTGAACCACCACCAGAGGAATGAGGCATAAGTCAAAATCCTTTCTTCAAAGGGTATTGTAATGCATTTTGTGGTTTTTTCCGTAGGAAGTTAAAACTTTGTAGCAGGTCTATCGCTTATAGGCTGCGCACAGTCCAGTTATAGAGTTGGCGGATGTCATAGTTGTTCGTACTACTCTCGGTGGACGTTGCGGAATTGGTCAGATAAGCGTAGACATAACCCGGACCAGAAACGGCATCCAAGTCAGGTGCTACGGTGCCTTTGGCGCAGAGATAAATGCGGACTTTGTTCATTTCGTCATGACGGTGGAATCCCAAACTTCCGCCGTAACCCTGGAAGAGCCGCTCGAAACCCGTGACGTAACGAAGATGCGTGTCGTCGTTCAAGAGTTCGATCAAGACGACGCGGTCCGTCCAATACCGCGCAAATTGCTCCGGAAGCGTCACATGACTAACCTTCATCCCGTCCGTAGACGGATCGTTTTGCTCGCGGACGGTTAGGTTTTTGAATTGGACGGCATAAGGCGAGGCATCGACTTTAAAGGAATAGACCCCGGTATCGACGACGAGCATCCGGCCATCGTCGGCTTTAGCGAAGTGGCTGATGCCATTTCCTACATCCATATGGATGTCGGTATAACCGAATGATGCGGAGTTAAAGTCGTCGTAAATGCGAACTTTCGACCCGGCGGTTAAGTCGATGTCATTGAAAACTAAATTAGTGTTCTGCCCCATGGTTTTCGTCGTCGCGACGGCAACGCCATCGACTTCCAAACTCCAGGTGCGGTCCATGATCACAACAAGTGACTGAACCGACGTGTCGTAGTGCTTGAAATTGATGGTCACCGTGCAATCCCTTCTGGCAATGAGATCGCCGGTTTCGGCCTCAATCATGAAAACATCATAAACATAGTTACGCTCATACGAGCCGTTCCAGCGGAACGATTCCGCGATGTTAGAGGCATTAATGACATTCCATTTGTTGTCGCGATAAGAGAGATGGTCCCAGGCCTTTAAAGTCACGACGTCTAACATGTATTGATGGCTGTTCGAATCGAGGAAAGGCTCGCCTGCGGCTACGCCATTGATGATCCTATTCCACTTTGTGGCGCGCAGTTCGATATAAATCAATGTGCTCCAGGAAGCGAAATAGTATGTACCGTCCATTTTGGCCTCGAAGTAGTCACCAGAAGACTTGAAGAACGTTTTATCCGCGAGGTCGAGTTCTGTATTCATCCAACCGATGATGTCTTCCCCAGAAGGCCCATAACGTTTCATATAGACGACGTCGCCTTCTTTGAGATCGATCTCAACCTGAACTTGATCGCCTTCATATCGAAGCAGTTCGCGATCGATCGCCTCACCGTTTAGGAAGAAGTCTTTCGCATAAGAGGCGAGAACGAAGAAATCGTAATAGAGTGCGTTATAACCATTTACGCCTTCGCATCCGAGGTAATAATCGCCCTCAAAAGTGACAACGTTTAAATATGGATCAAGCTGTCCTTGCGTGGTGAGGTAGCTCCAGCCATCGCCGCCACTATGCCAGCTCGTCCACCAACGATAACGGACAAAGCGGATCTGGTCGCCTTCCAGAAAATGCATTTTAAGGAAGCCCTTGGGCAAGTCTAGATCATCACGGGCGTGGACAAAGGGGACGTCGAGACGCAGATTAAAATCGATTTGATGTTCCACCCCACCGCGTACTAAATAGAGGATTTGGAAATAGGTTTCGTCATATCCGCTAGCCCAGGTTTTGAACGTCCCGTCGCTATAAACGTTGAGATGAACGTTGATCGAGTCGCCAGGCGTTTGCACGAAAAAGTCGAGGTTGTCGAGGTTGTCGATATGGGATCGAACCGCAATATTGGAACCAATCTCCTCGCTAATGCCGCGAATTTCGGTTTCGCCACGATAGAACGTAATGACATCGCCTCGATTAAGATTCAGCCCCTCAACCCCAAAACGAAGGATGCAATTATCTTGCTGAGTCAATGTCGACGTGAAATCGGTCATGGGAATCAGTTCGCCATTCCCGATTCTTAAATAATGGGTCATCGCGCTTAGTGGGGCGACATAGCGCTCGTCGTTTTCATCAAGCGCATCAAAAGACGCTCCCTCAAACGGCCCCATATCGCGAATCGTTCCTTCGGCGGGTTCTTCCAAAACATAACTTAGATGCGTGCAGCATGCCCAGAACTCAGTAGATCCGTGGTGGACTTCGGTCGGGTCCACGGCATCATAATGGTTGAATTGACAACTTGGACCGTGCGCCGCGCCGGTAAGTTCGGTGAAACTTTGGTTGTCTTGAAGCGCGATAGCGGAAAACACGACTAGTGCGCCCGAAAGAATCGTCGCGGTAAGCAGCGCAATTTTTCTCATGGCCATGGCAAGGTTCCTCCTTTTGGTGGTCAACGGGTCGGCTATAAAAGGCTAAGGCCTTGCGGTGAGAAATCAAGAGACGAAAAGGGAAAGGACGAAACCGCGAATCAGTAGATTGCGCGTTTTTCCAAAAGTATCGAATTCTTTGCTAAAAATCGCGACTTGAAAACGCCGGAATATCTAGCGCGATGATGGCGCTATAGCAAGCGATCATGCTCTTGCCTATTGGCCAAGAAAATCAATAAAGCTGGTCGCCGATCTTGAAGATACGGCCATCGCTATAGTAATCGAAGACGTAATTGCCAATGCTGTATATTCGGCCGTTATCATAGTAATCGAAGACCGAATCGCCGATTCGATAGATGCGGCCGTTATCATAGTAATCGAAGGTGGAATCGCCGACTCTATAGATCTTTCCGGAATCGTAATAGTCGAAAACGGCGCTTCCGATCTTATAGATTCTTCCGTTGCTATAACGGTCGACGTAGCCGCCGTCGTCTAAATAGATATTCAAAAACTCGTCCGCAAACAAATTGTTTCCTAAAGGAATATAAACGTGGCCGATTCTTCCATCGCCAAAACACGCAATTCGTTCCATTTGCAAAACCTCCTAAGGCCTTTGTCTTTCCTATTATAGGCCTCAGCACCCCCAGCGAGAAAGAAGGGGAGGGTTTGAAGATTAATCCGCAAAAATATACAAAATATCGGCGAAGCACCCTTTATATCACGCTTTCGATAATTCCCATTTCACCGCCAACATCATGTCAAAGAAGGCAAGTTCGTTCACGTTGCTTACGTCAATGGTGACGCTCCTCGTTTGCTACTCCGTCACAAGGTGGATACTTCACGGAAGACATGCCCATTAAAAAGCGCCTACCCAGGGATAGGGTCGAATAGTGAACAAAAAGCGAACAAAAAGAAAAAAATAAAGCGGGTTTTGTGTAGAAAATCTATTTTTTGCAGGCTTTTTGAACCGATTCAAATGAAAAACCGGCAAGCGATGTTGCCGGCGATCCTATTTTGAATTTTGCGTCTAGTTCTTTATTTCAATCAATACGATCCAAAGAGCAAGGCGGCCACGACTAAAATCTGAGTGTTATTCAGCGAACCACTCATTTCATATTGCACCGACAAATCAAAGAGATTGATGAAGTTGCCACTAACCGAAGCATAAAATCCGCCATAGACTTTGCTGATGCTAGTACCGGAGATTTCGTAAAGATAGCTTCCATAAGCCGCGCGAATTCGATTGCCCGAGATTTCAAATACCGGACCGCTGCCCATTCGTTTCACATAATTGCCCTCGATACGGTAATAGGTATTGCTCCGCATATCGAGAATCTCGGCGCCCTCAACCCTTAAGACAGGCCCATAGCCAAGCCTCTTTACATAGGCGTTACCGCCGCGGAATGGTCTTGGGGCAGGCGCAGGTTCATAGACGACTTCGTCGTAATAAGAAGTTTCCTCTTCGTCGTCTGGCTCTTCTTCCTCGACTTCCGGTTCCTCGGGTTCGGGTTCTTCTTTCGCCTCAGGCTCCGTTTCTTTCTCGACAACGGGAGCGACGGGTTTTGGTTCTTCTTTGACTTCCGGCTGAGGTTCCTCTTCGATTTCCGGTTCAGGCTCTTCTTTCTTCGGATGAATGGGCCCTTTCGATGCGGGGTGCCTCATTTTCTGGCGACGGCTAATCAAATAAAGCACGCCAAACACAAGAAGCATCACTCCGCCAATGATAAGAAACACAATGGCGAGCACAGGAATGTCCGTTTTGCGGTTTAGGGAGTAGAAAACCGAATAGACGCCGTAAACGAGCATGACGAGTGCCGTTACTAAGAAAGTCCAAGCGAAGTGCTGCCGTCTCATATCCTTAATTTTATTATAAAGGGCGCGCGCATAGGAGAAAACCTTGTCGAACCCCGCGTTCATTGGGTTCTTCTCAGTCGCCTTTCAATTCAAACAACAATCTATGTCTTCGTAAAACCCCCGCAAATTCCGCTTATGTTTTCTAAAAGGCGAAAAGGCCACCCGATCAAGCAAGCGGGTGGCCAATGGAGAATCGATAGAAAGGTTATTTCTTCTTTTTCGTGTAAACGTTCCAATCGGGAACATCCTGCCCTTCTTCGACTAAGCCGAGGAAGAACTTCTGCTTCACAGGAACGTCAAGGGTGCGGACGGG
>JBGUWA010000009.1:0-1970 GCA_045220635.1 Candidatus Alloenteromonas sp.
AGCACCAGCGCATTTTGATAAACGGAGATGAAAAGCAAATCGAAGAGCGCCCATACCGGACGTTTGTTCAATCCCGGCTTTTGACGAAGGATGATCCAGCGATAATCCTCTTCGCCGCTCCAGAACTTTAAACGGTATGCGCCTTTGCGGGCGAAGTTCGCGGTAAGACGGATGCCCCAGAGGGTAACCACGACCGCGAACAAGACAAGGCGAGGCTTGAACTCCCCTTTGCCGGCGATAATCCAGGAGTAGGCGATGGGCAAGATGCTCCAAAGCTTATCCATCTGCGAGTTGTTGCGTGTGATTTCGCCCACGATGAAGCAATAGGCCATGGAGCAACCGCAGACAATACCAAGGACCATCAGCGTATCCAGTTGATTCTGCGATAAAACCGGCGGAGCGAAGACAAACCCAAGCACGACAAGGGCGACGACGATAAGCGACACGAGAATAACGGGGATGTTCTTTTTCATGGGAAAACCTCAGGCACAAAAGATTAGCATCCTATGTCAAATAATCAAATCAACTTTTGACATTTCCGAAATTGATTGGGGATTTGCGCAGAAAAACAAAGGCGCACCATCGCGATGCACCTTCGTTGTTCCCATGATTTTGGGTAGTTTTTTTGTGTCAAATTCGCCGAATGATTAGAAGAGGAAGACGGCGTTGCTGATGGTCAAGCTGCCATCGGTCGTTACGATGTTATCCAAAATCGTCTCGCTCGGATTTTCAGGATTGGCATGGCCAGCCCAGTGCGAGTTGATGTAGAGGAGGATGCCATCGTTAGCTTGGGTTTTGTCGAAATAGAACGACAGTTCGCGGGAAGCGGATTCGCCAATGCCGTATTTGCCGTGCTTGTCGCCGCCATCATACCAGTCGTAAGGTTGCGTTCCTTCCGCATCAGGCGCCAAGGTCAAGTGCGACACGAACGGATCGCCACTGCCGATTTGAGTGTTGAGGTCGATGCTGTGGGCATCCTTGTTGTTCGTTAGAAGGAACTTGATGCCGATGGCGTTGGCAGGCGTGAAATGGATGTAGCCGTAAATGTTCGCGTAAGTGTTCGTGGTAACGCTGTCGAACGTGATCGTCGTCGCGCCTTTGCTGAACGTGGACGCATAAGGAGACTGGGAGGCGTTGAAGGATAGGCGGGCGCTGTATTTGGAGGGGGACCAGCCATTTTCTTCATAAAGCTCTTTCATGGCGTCAAGCTTTTGGGCGATCGAATAGGTGGCGGTTTGCGTTAAATCCTCATAGGAGTACCCATTGTCGGCGTAGGCGCTGTAATCGTAGTCGCTGAAGGTAGTGCTGGTAACAAGCTCGGCGTTTCCGTCGACGAAGTTCTTCTTGATCTGCGGATAGGCATTGTAGCCATCGGTAAGGGAATCGCTGCATGTCTTATATTGTGGCAAGATACCCGCAAGCACGCTGGCGTTCATGCCCGAGATGTAGCCGACCGACGCATTGCGTTTGCCGTTGCTTTCGCCGCTATTGAGATAAATGACGTCGCCGTGTTCGGTGTCCCATAACGGAGGCAACGCGACATCGACGGTCTGCTTGCCGCTCCAATCGGAGGACGTTTTAATGATGACACCAATGTTGTCGCCGGCGCCTTCGAATTCAATGTCGGCATAATGGATGCAGCCAACGGCTTCGGCCCAAGGATGGTAGTCGGCAGTCAAGAGGTTCGCTTTGACGGTCGCTTTGTTATCGTCATCATCGATTTGCCACGCATAAACGTAGAGGCTTTCCTTGATGTCGTTATATCTCCAACCAGATTCGGCGCCCCAATCGTTGTCGTTGAACAAGAAATAGACACGGCGTTTAACGGTCTGAGACGAAAAATCGATGGAGGTTTTCGCATTCCTGACGGTGGTGAAGCCACTGTGGAATGATTTGGTGGAGTTTTCGGCGCCGAGTACCAAGGCGGTGCCGATGCCAACCGTCACGGCGGAGACCACGGCGAACAAGAG
>JBGUWA010000010.1:0-5180 GCA_045220635.1 Candidatus Alloenteromonas sp.
AAAAACGAAATCCTCAACGAAGACTCCTTCATCGAGCATGAGGCGACCGTCTCCAAAATCAACGAGGAGCAACTCTTCTATTTGATGTCGCGCGGCTTAAGCGAAAAAGAAGCGACCCAAATGATCGTCATGGGATTCATCGAACCCTTCGCGAAAGAATTGCCCATGGAATATGCGGTCGAGCTCAACCAACTCATCAAAATGGATATGACCGGATCGGTCGGATAAACCATGAAGGAACGTTATGATGTCATCGTCGTTGGCGCAGGACATGCCGGTATCGAAGCAAGCCATGCCGCCGCAACGCTAGGCCATAGCGTGCTTTTGGTTACCCTTAGTTTCGCCAAGATCGCCAACATGCCGTGTAACCCCCATATCGGCGGTTCCGCCAAGGGCATCGTCGTTCGCGAAATCGACGCCTTGGGTGGCATCATGGGCATCGCCGCAGACGTTCACCCCCTGCAAATCAAGATGCTCAACACGGGCAAAGGGCCAGCCGTCCAATGCCTTCGCTCTCAGCAAGACAAAACGATTTATCCGGACGCGATCTGCGCGCTTCTATCCGCGACGCCAAACTTGGAATTGCTTGAAGACGAGGCCGAAGAACTCGTTGTCGAAGATGGCGTCATCGCAGGACTCAAATTAAAAAATAATGGGGTTTTGCGGTGTAAAAAGGTGATTTTAACCACAGGAACCTACCTAAATGCCCGCGTTTATACCGGCTCTGAAGGCAAGGACGAGGGGCCCGATGGCGAGCCTGCTTCCAAGCCTTTGACCGCTTCTTTAGAAGGCCATGGCGTGGCCACGTGGCGACTAAAAACCGGCACGCCTCCCCGTCTAAAAAAGTCCACGATCGATTTTTCGCAAGCCATCCCCGAACCCGGCATGGATGGCGAACTCGCCTTTTCCTATCAAACGACCGAATACACCCCGTTAGAGGAACAGCCACTCTGCTACCTTATTTATACGAGCGATGAAACGTTGCGTATCATTCGCGACCATTTAGACGATTCGGCGCTTTTCAACGGCGTCATCAATTCGACGGGACCTCGTTATTGCCCGAGCATCGAATCCAAGATCGTTCGCTTCGCCGATAAACCTCGTCATCAATTGTTCCTTGAGCCCGAATACGAAGACGGCGAATCTTTCTACCTTCAAGGGTTCTCTACCGCGATGCCTAAGGAAGTCCAGGAAGAAATGGTCCATTCCTTGCCTGGATTAGAGCATGCGGAGATTTTGAAATACGCCTACCAAATCGAATACGACGCGGTACGTCCTGAGGAATTCACCTCGGCTTTGGAAGTGAAAAAGATCCCAGGCCTTTACGTCGCGGGGCAAGTCTGCGGCACGTCGGGATACGAAGAGGCGGCAGGCTTAGGACTCATCGCGGGAGTCAACGCCGCTCGCGCGATCGACGGGAAAGAACCGATCATCCTTGGCCGTCATCAAGCCTATATCGGGGTCATGATCGACGATTTGGTCACCAAAGGCATCGACGAGCCATATCGTTTGCTTTCCTCGCGCGCCGAGTATCGCTTGCTTCTTCGCCACGATAACGCCGACGAACGCTTAAGCGAACTTGGTCACGAAATCGGTTTGCTTTCCGAGGAACGTTATCAAGGCTATCTTATGAAGAAACAGCGCATTCAGTCCGCGATTGAACGATTGAACCAAACGACGATCCCGCCACGGGAACCGTTGCAGAATTGCTTTGCCCAAAAAGGCATCGCCTTCGATGGCCGTGGCTGGCGAGGCAACGAACTGCTCAAGCGCCCGGAATTCCGTTATGCCGATTTAGTGCCCTTGATCGAAGGGTTAAAAGAGTTGGACCTAAACGAAGGCGAGGTGCTTTCGCTGGAGACCAAGGTCAAATTCGAAGGCTACATCGTGAAGCAAAAGAAAGACGCCGAAGCGTTGCAGAAGAAAGAAGACATCCTTTTGCCTGCGGATTTGGATTATCTCAACATGGATGGGCTTCGTCTTGAAGCGAGGCAGAAACTTGATGCCGTGCGTCCTCGTTCCGTTGGACAGGCTAGCCGCATCAGCGGTGTGAATCCGGCGGATGTTTCGGTATTATTGTTGACGCTGCGGAAGAGGAACTTGCTATGACCTACGAAGAACTCAAAAGCAAATGCGCGGAATTCGGTTTGAACCTAAGCGAGGAGCAAATCGAGGCTTTTCGTCGTTATGCCGCCTTGCTAAAAGAATGGAACGAAAAGATGAACCTTACCTCCATCGTCGAGGAAGAAGTCGTCATCGAAAAGCATTTCTACGATTCTTTGCTCGCGGGTAGATCCTTATCGCTAAAAAACCGCAAGATCGCCGACGTTGGCTCTGGCGCAGGATTCCCTGGCCTTGCCTTGGCCATCGCCTATCCTTCGGCTAAGGTCACCTTGATTGATGCGACGAAGAAGAAATTCATTTTCCTAGAAGAAGTGAAGAAAGAGCTCCATTTGGAGAATGTGAGTTTCCTTTTGGGCCGCGTCGAAGACCTCCACGCTTATCGTGAATCCTTCGATGTGGTCATTAGCCGTGGCTTTGCTTCCCTTCGCGTTTTCGCGGAAGTGGGGGCGCCTCTAGTCTATATCACGGGCACGCTTATCGCGATGAAAGGCCCAAATGTCGACGAAGAGATCGCCGAGGCCAAAAACATCTTATCCAAGCTAAGCTTGCGTCTAAAAACCCGTCAGGAAGACACCCTTCCTTCGGGCGATGGCCGCGTAACCCTTTATTACGCGAAAGACGCGGCGACGCCGAAACGCTTCCCTCGCCGCTGGGATGAGATTCAGCGGGTGAAGATTTAACGTGGAACATTTTAAATTGTTTCACGAGGAGTATGATGTAACCATGACCCGCATTATCGCGATCGCCAATCAAAAGGGCGGCGTTGGCAAAACAACGACCGCGATCAACCTCTCCGCTGCTTTGGCGCACTTTAAGCGCAGCGTCTTATTGGTGGACATGGATCCGCAAGGCAACGCGGGTAGGGGATTAGGCGTCGATATTACCTTATTAAAGAAAACCGTCTATGAATCTTTGGCGGAATCCCTCCCCGTCCAAGAAGCCATCATCCATACCTCGTTCGAAGGCGTGGACATCTTGCCTTCGAACCTTCGTTTGGCTTCGTTAGAGGCGGCGATGTACCGCGAACCGGTGGAAAGCCCCTTCACCTTGCTTCGCGACGCCTTGTCTTCCTTAAAAGGGCAATACGACTACATCGTCATCGATTGCCCGCCTTCCCTAGGCTTACTTTCCATCAATGCCTTAACCTGCGCGGATTCGGTTTTGATCCCCGTGCAGTGCGAATATTTCGCGATGGAGGCCCTCGCCGCCATCCTTTCTTCGATTTCCAACGTCCAGAATCAATGGAACCCTGGACTAAAAATCGAAGGGTTTTTGCTCACCATGTACGACGCAAGAACGCAACTTGGCACCGAAATCTCTTCGGAAGTCCGTCGCCTGTTCAAGGAAAACACCTTCCTTGTTTCCATCCCCCGAAACCAGTCCGTTTCGGAATCGCAAGCCAAACAAATGCCGGTGACCTCGTTCCGCCCCACCAGCCACGGCTCCGTTGCCTATTTTGGCCTTGCCCGTGAGGTAATCGACCATGAGGAAGAATAAGGAACCGATTCTTTCTTCTTCCTTAAGCGATCTCATCAGCAAGTTTTCGCAGCAAAACATCATCGCCGAAATCGAGAAGCGTTACCAAAGCGCCCCGACGAAGCTTTTGCCGATTTCCCTCATCGACGATTGCGCCTTCATTCATAAAGTGCGGCTTCCCGAAGCCACGATGGATTATTTCGCGTCGCGGTTAAGGGAAAAGGGCTTTTATAATCCGTTGGTCGTCCGCACGAAAGAAGATGGCCGTTACGAAATCATCTTGGGTCGCAAACGTCTATTCGGCGCAAGAAGAGCGGGCATGCTTTCCTTGCCATGCGCCTTCGCGGAAGTGGGGGATGAAGAAACCCTTCTCATGCTTCTTGCCGATACCCGTGACCAACGCGAGGCCAATGTCGTTGAGATGGCGTTAGTTTGTCACGAGCTTCAAGTCCGCTTTCACTATAACCAGCAAACCCTCGCGGATTTGTCTCACCAATCCCGTTGCCAGATTTCCAATATCCTCCGCATCCTCAAGCTTCCCGAGGAACTCCAAGAAGCCATTTGCCTTGGCGAACTTAGCTATGGCCATGGCCGGGCTTTGGCGTCCTTGGAACAAGAAGACGCCGCCAAATTAGGAAAGCGTGTCCTAAAGGAAAAGCTCTCGGTGCGCGAAACCGAAGCCTTGGCCAAATCGATGCACGGAGAACAAGCCCGAATCGATAAGCCCGTGGAGATCGTCGAAGAAGGCGATTGTCTGCGCCTGCGCTTTGCTTCCAAAGAGGATTTACGCCGCTTCCGAAAGAATAAACGTCTTTAAATTAACGCAGGTTTTGCGAAGATTTTGCTGGATTTATCATTTCTCTTTTCTTTGCGAAATCGCGAAATATAATATTAGTCGATTCAGGGCGACGCGTAATTCGTCGACTGGCGGTAAAAGCCCGCGAGCTTCATCCGAAGCATGACTTGGTGCGATTCCAAGGCCAACGGTACAGTCCGGAGGAAAGAAGCTTTTGCGGTATTTCTCGCCCCTGAAGGAAAGGGGCTTTCTTTATGGATGTCTATTCCATCGTGGTGCTTGTCCTCATCGGCATTTTGGTCATTCTTACCGGAAAACTTTTCGGCGCGATGTTCCCTTCGAGGGAATATTCGCCCGTTCGCATGATTTCCCGCATCGCCATCTTTGGCGCGATGGCCTCCATTTTGTACCTTGTCCCGGTATTTAAGATTAAGCTTCCGTTCTTTCCGAGTTTCTTGGAGTTGCACTTCGATGAGGTGCCCGCTTTCATCGCGGGGTTTGCCTATGGCCCGCTCACGGGCGTTCTTGTGATTGCCATCAAGACGGTGATGAAGTTCGTCTTCTATGGCGTTACCCCGACTTTGGGCGTTGGCGAAGCGACCGACTTGATTCTCTCTTCGATTTACGTGTTCATCGCCTGTCTCATCTATAAGAAAAAACGCAACCTCAAAGGGGTCGCGATCGGTTTTACCGTCGCCACGCTTGCCCAAGTGGCGGTGGCCATGTTCATCAACGTCTACGTCATGATTCCGTTCTATTGCAACGTCATGAATTACCCGGTGGA
>JBGUWA010000011.1:0-3160 GCA_045220635.1 Candidatus Alloenteromonas sp.
GGTCCTGCGCCTTCCTATACATATCCAAATGGATTTCCTTAAGGAATTCGGGAACGATGTTGGGGAGTTCGGCGATGGGGAAGAACGCCTTTTCGCCGTTAACACGTTTGGTAAGAACTGCTTTTCCTTCTTGCAAGTCGCGCGGACCAAGTTCGATGCGCAAAGGCACGCCTTTCATTTCCCACTGGGCGAATTTCCAGCCAGGGGTGCGATCGGTGTCATCCACGTAGACGCGGATGCCCTTTTCCTTTAAGGCATCGCCAAGCTTTTGGGCGGCTTCAAGGACGCCCGGAGTCTCTTGACGGACCGGCACGATGACCGCTTGGATCGGGGCAACGCTCGGCGGCAAGACCAAGCCGTTGTCGTCGCCATGGACCATGATGACCGCGCCGATGAGACGGGTCGAGACGCCCCAGCTCGTCTGATGGGGGATTTCGAGTTTGTTGTTGCGGCCGAGGAAGCGGATGCCGAATTTATCCGCGAACCCTTGGCCGAAGTAATGGGTCGTGCCCGCCTGCAAGGCTTTGCCATCGTGCATGAGGGCTTCGATGGTGTAGGTCGCGACCGCGCCGGCGAACTTCTCGTGTTCGGTCTTGCGGCCTTTGACGAACGGAATCGCCAAGACATCGCGACCGACTTCGTCATAGACATCTAACATGGTCAAAACGTTCTCACGGGCTTCCTCTTCGGTCTCGAAAAGGCAATGGCCTTCCTGCCAAAGGAATTCGGAGCCGCGAAGGAACGGACGGGTCGTCTTCTCCCAACGCACGACCGAGCACCACTGGTTAAAGCGTTTGGGAAGGTCGCGATAGGAGGAAAGAAGGCGTTTGTACAAGTCGCAGAAAAGCACTTCCGAGGTCGGACGGATGATCAAGGGGTCGGGCAAGGTATCGCCACCGCCAAGCGTCGCGACGAGCGTCTCGGGAGCGAAGCCATCGATGTGTTCCTTTTCTTTATTAAATAAAGAGGTCGGGATGATCATCGGAAGGTAGACATTCTCGACGCCGTTTTTCTTGAAACGGCCATCAAGTTCGGCCTGGATTCGTTCCCAAATGGCATAGCCATAGGGAAGATAATCGATGAATCCCTTCACCGAGGAGTAGTCCATCAGTTCCGCCTTGCGGCAGACGTCGGTGTACCACTGCGCGAAGTCGACGTCACGCGAGGTGATCGCTTCGTTTTTGTTCTGCATTTTCGCCATATCTAAGATCCTCCTACTTGAGGTGCGTTAACTACTATACGCGCTTTAGTTCTTCATGTCGCGCACGCGTTTCGCGGTTTTGGGGTTGATGGGGTTCATCATCACGTCGTAAGGCGCGATGGCGTCCGAGGAAATGTACTCTAGACCGGACCCAACCATGAGCTCGACCGCGGGCCAGCCTTCGAAATCCGAGGCGATGATCGGCTTCTCGTATTTGAGCAGCTTCTCCACCAGCGTGTGCAAGTGCGAACGTAGGCGGGTTGAAGAGCCTTCGCCGCTTTCGTTCTCAAAGGCGAACGAGCAAATGAAGTAGTCGAAGGCGGGATAAAGTTTCGATGGCAGCTGAAGCTGGCTTGCGTTCAAGCTAAGCGCCACTTCATAACCCTTGGCCTTAATCGCGCGCATATCGGAGATGATGCCATCTTCGTCCATGCGGTCCAAACGCGTGGCGAGATCGCCCTCGTTGAAGACGAGGACGAGGTGGGCCTGGCGGGCGGTCGCGATGCGGGCAAAAGCCACCAGCATATAGGCGCGTTCCTCCAGGCGCACGGGATAGAACAAACATTGTTCTTCGTTCGGGCGCATCGACACGAAGCGTTGAATCGTCTCTTTGGCGACCGTGTTGAACAAGGCGCGATCGTCTTCGGTGCGAAGCGCATAGTCCTTAAGGTCTTCCATGGAATCGAAATAGGTTTCCACCGGCTCGGCTTTGCTTAGATAACCCATGACTTCGCCAGGGCTGACGCGAAGGATCGGGCGAAATTTGTAACGGAGCTTCTTTTCGTTGATGATGCGTTCGACCTCGGTGCGGTAGGAATTGTCATCGGTGGCATTGAAGGTCTTGTGGCCACGTTCGTACCAAAGCACCGCGCCGCGATCGGCGAAAGCTTCCACCGCCAAGCGATGGGCGTTTTCGACGATGAGGTCCGGTTCTTTCTGGAAATAGCGATGTTCCACCGCGCCCGCACGGACATCGATGGAAGAAGATAGGCCATTCAAGGAGAGATAACGGTTAATGGCGTTCAAGCAAGAACGGACGAGATAGATGCCTTTGGCCTTTTCGTCGCAACGGAGGTCGATGAAGGCGAGCTCGTTGCCAGAGATTTGGAGCAAGAACCTCTTGCCCTGCAAGAAAGGGAACAGCGCGTTCTTGAACTGGTTGAATGCCAACGGCTGAATTTCCTTGTCTTTGTCGGCGATGCGTTTGTAAACGAAGCGGAAAACCAAGGTCACGCCGCGTTTGGTGCCATTGGATGCCAAGGCTTCCGAGACTTGCTTCATCGTGGAAAGGCCATGGGAATTGACTTCCTGTCCCTCTTTAAAGGGAGCCATGTATTTCAATAAATAGGATTGTAAGTGGATGATCTTCTTTTCGTAGTCCACCGACTCCACTTGCAACATCGAGAAGTATTGGCGGCGCGTGCGGTTTTCGTGGATGTCCGTTTCCAGATAATCCGGGGCTTCGGTGGTCGGATCGACGATCGCGTTGATCCAGTTGATGACCTTTTGTTGTTCGGAAATGGGGAACTTTTGGTAGAACTCCATGATCGTGCAGTGATGGACGTTTTGAAGCGCGGTTACGTTAAAGTAACTCACTTCGTCTTGCTCCATCTTGAGCACGAAAACGCGGACCGAGTTGGATTGTTCGTCGAGCGCTTGGCGATAGAACTGATTCCGCTTTTCCACGCCATAGAAAATCGCGATGACGGCAATCAGAAGCAAAACCAAACCA
Organism: Candidatus Alloenteromonas sp.; assembly: GCA_045220635.1. Classification (GTDB taxonomy): domain Bacteria; phylum Bacillota_I; class Bacilli_A; order RFN20; family CAG-826; genus Alloenteromonas. Next base: position 2,934 of record JBGUWA010000011.1, read on the forward strand.
AAAACCGAGACATAGATGCCCCAGGAGTCAGCCCAATTAAACGCGATTTCAAGCGACATGGCTTAACAATATCACAATAGTGATAAAGGAAAAATAGACGAAGCCACAATTCTTGAAACTTCCTTAGTCATCTTGAAGTACGTTAGTTCGTAAGTAAATCGCAACAGCAGGCCGGCGCGCGGAGGAAACGAAGCGCCAGTCGGCCTTTTTTGGTCGCCCATGACGCC
>JBGUWA010000012.1:0-3973 GCA_045220635.1 Candidatus Alloenteromonas sp.
GGACATCGCGTTTTTGCGATGTCTTCAAAAAGAAGGGGGATTTGATGAGAATTCTGCTCGTCGACGACGAAAAACTGCAGTTGCTTCGCCTGAAAAACGCATGCGAAAAGGTCATCCCGGGCAACGCGCTTCTTTCCTATACCAATCCCGTCAAGGCGCTTAAGGAAACCGAAAACGCCAAAATCGACATCGCTTTCCTCGACATTGAGATGCCGGTGCTCAATGGCATCGACCTCGCCCAGAAACTCAAAGAACGCGACCCCCAAGTCAAGATCGTCTTCGTCACGGCGTACGATAGCTATGCCTTAGACGCTTATCGCGTCCACGCTTCCGGTTACGTGTCCAAACCCGTCACCGAAGAAAAGATCCGCGCCGAAATCAACGAACTTGGGACCGCCTTGCCCGTACCCGCCGAAAAGAAGATCCAGGTGAAGTGCTTTGGCAACTTCGAGGTCTTCTATGACGGCAAACCCTTGAAGTTCAAACGCAGCAAATCCAAAGAGCTGCTTGCCTATCTCATCGACCGCGAGGGTTCCGCGATCAGCGTCAACGAACTCAATGCCGTGCTTTGGGAAGAAGACCGCCCGTCTTATCTCCGCAACCTCATCAGCGACATTCAGCAGACCCTGCGCGAAGTGGGTTGCGAGGACGTCTTCATCAAGCGCCATAACGAGTGCTATGTGGACGTCACCAAGATCGATTGCGACGCCTACGAATTCAAAAACGGCAACCCCGAGGCCATCCGTCAGTTCCGTGGCCAATACATGTTCCAATACTCGTGGGCGATGTTCGTCGACGACTAAAACGCCCTAGATTTTCAAAGGACTTAACAATTGTAAGCGCCTATAGGGAAGACCCCAAATAGGCCATAGGAGAAAGCGGTGGTGGATCCCGCTTTTTCCTTATCCTTATATATAAATATATAGGAGGGTGGTTTTTCGCTGAATTTCCCAAAGGATCTTCGCTCAAAAAGAAGAGGAATCAAGGCACTTACCCCAGGACTTCCAAGGGGTGGGCAATTTCGTAGATGTTGCACTTTTGTTGCGTTGCGCACACCATACTTTCAGTGTTCAAACGTGGGGTATTCTGCCTTTCGCGTCGTTCAAACAATGAGCAAAACGAACAAAAAAACCAAAAAGACGGCGGCATTGACCGTTTTGGCGTTCCTCACCTTGGGGGTCGTCACTTTCTCCTCGAGCTGCGCCGGTTCTCCCGAAATCGTTGGCATCCACATGACCAGCTCCGAGACCGTTCAGGTTTACTATGGCCACTTCTCCTGCGAGGGCATTGGGGTCACCGTCGATTTCCGCGACGGTTCCACCAAAGACATCGCCCTGACCGAAGAGATGATCTCGGAAGTGGAGCAGCTTAAGTTCTTCAAGGTAGGCATCCAAGAAGTCGAGGTCGTTTACCGTAACCGTTATAGCACGACCATGCCCGTCGAAGTCGTCCTTAATGAATTTAAGGAATCGTACGAGCTCGTGGGTTATGAGTGCGTGTATGATGGGCAACCCCACTCGGTTGGCCTAAACCAAGAACTTCCCGAAGGCGCGACCATCACTTACCCCTATGGCAACATCTTCACCAACGCCGGCAGCTACGAAGTCGTCGGCATCATGTCCAAAAACGGCTATGCCTCCAAAACCCTTACCGCGACGTTGACCATCTTCCAGGCGGAACGCGACGCGACCGGCATGGTCTTTGAAGACTCGACCGTCATCTATGATGGCGAAATGCACACCATCGAGGTGCAGAACGTCCCCGAGGGCGTCAACGTCACTTACGATACCTATGATTTCGAACACGATATCCGTATCAATAAAGTCGTCAACGCCGGCAAATATCGCGTCGTCGCCCGTTTTACCGATACTTCGCTAAACTATGCCCAAATCCCGGATAAAGTGGCCGTTTTGACGATTAAAAAAGCCACATATGACCTTTCTGGAATCTCCTTCCCTGCCGTGACGAAGGTATACGATGGCTTAGAATACCAAGCCAAGATCGTTGGCGAGAACACCTTGCCCACCGGCGTCAAGGTCAAGTATTCCTATCTCGATGCCGATGGCAAAACCGTCATCAGCAACGCTAAAGTCGGCGATTACACCATGGTGGCCACCTTCGAAGGCGGCGACTTGACCAACTACGAACCGATCGAGCAAATGACCGCTCCATTAGTCGTTAGGGCGCGCGTCATTAAGATTAGCGACAAGATCACGTTTGAGAGCAAAACCGTCAACTTCCAAGAAGGCGTCGTGCATTCCTTGGCCATCACGGGCGAGCTTCCCGAATCCGTCGAAGTGACTTACGAAGGCAACGACCAAACTTACGCGGGCGAATATGAAGTCAAAGCCATTTTCCGCGCGACGAACGATAACGAAGTCGTCGACGTCGAGGAAATGACCGCCTATTTGATCATCAACAAAGTCCGTCGCTCGGTGAAGGTCTATAACGAAGAGACCCAGAAATACGATTCGGATTTCACTGGCAAGAACATCCACATCGTGGACAACGTCGTGGAAATCGTGGGCATCGACACGGAAACCTTCACCGTGATCTTGGCCGATTTGTATTGCCTTAGCGACAACACGAAGATCACCGAGGGTTTCGTGATCACCAAACCCGAATTGCTCATCGTGGGACAGACCTACAAATACAAAGTCTATTTCGCCTATACGGATCTCCTAATCAATAGCAGCGTGATTTTGTCCGCCGAAACGGACAACTACACGCACGTCGAGGCATGACGATATGAAGAAGCGGCACGTATTCTATATCGTTCTTGGCGCCAGTTTGCTCCTTTCCGCCGGTTTGACGCTGATTTTCTTCTTATTGGGCGTCTTCCATCATTACACCCCCCAAGTCGACGTCACGAACCTCATCGCCTTCGCCGTCTTCTTCTTCGTGTTTTTCTTCCTGCTCTTCTCGGTGCTTCTTTCGAACAAGTTCTGTTCGGGCGTCTTCCAGGAAATCCTGTTCATCATGTCGTCGTTGCTGCTCATCAGCGGAATCCTTGGCTTCTTGGTCTTCGCGTTGATCGACTGCAACTTCGAGTTCGCCTTGATCGACTGGCTCGGCGCTTTGGGAAGAATGCCCGCGAACTGGCAATATTTCCTCGCCACCGGCGGCTTCTTCGTCGCGCTTTTCCTTCTTTACATCTTCGTCATCAACAAGAAGTTCCTCGCCAACCTCACGGGTGGCAAAAGCAGTGACTTCAAGCAAGTCAAAGGCTCTGCCTTGGAGAACTCCCGTTGGATGAGCGACAAGGAAAAGAAGACCTTGTTCAAGTTCCATTCCTATAGCGCCCTCGCCGAAGTCACCAAAGACGGCATCCCCGTTTCGGCGACCTTGGACCGCAAAGGCAAAGACATGGAAGTCGGCTTCAATTCGCCGTGCCACTCCATCATCATCGGTTCCACCGGTTCCGGTAAAACCACGACCTTCGTCTCGCCGATGATCCAGCTTTTGGCCGCGACCAAGGCCGGTTCCTCCATGGTCATCACCGACCCCAAGGGCGAGCTTTTCATGCTCCATTCCAAATACCTGCAAAGCAGGGGATATGACGTCAAGGTCATCGATTTGCGCGATACCTATACCTCCTATCGCTGGAACCCGTTAGATTCCATCTGGGATAACTTCGACAACTACCGTAACGCCCACAAGCTCGCCTTCAAGCGCAAAGACGACATCTTCGCCTCTGGCCTAACCATCGATAAAGCGGCATGGAATATCGATGCGATGGACCCGCCCGAGGAATGGTACGAATTCCAAGGCAAGGCCTACGTCGATTACAACCGCCTCATCAACGCGGTCAAGATCTACAAGAAACGCATCTTCGACGAAATCTACGAAGACCTTAACGACCTCGTCACCGTCTTGATCCCCGTCGAAAACGAAAAAGACCCCTTATGGGAAAAAGGCGCCCGTTCCATCACTTTGGCGGTGCTTCTTGCCATGCTTGAGGATGCGCAGGACA
>JBGUWA010000013.1:0-1501 GCA_045220635.1 Candidatus Alloenteromonas sp.
TTCCGAGCGAAGTCAAAATCACGACCACCAGCAAGTAAAGCGGATCCGGCCCAAAGAAAGAAACGTAAGCGCCCTTCATCACCGGCGACGGAATTTCGCTCATAAGCGCGAGGCTTTTCATAAAGCCGCCGTTTTGCGCCAACACGGCAAGGACGACGGCGACGATTCCGGCCAGCATTACAAGGCCCTGGATAAAGTCGTTGACGGCGGTGGCCATGTAGCCTCCGACGATTACGTAAACCGCCGTAAGGAGAGCGATGACAACAACGCAAACGGCGTAGTCAACGTTAAAGGCCATCTTAAAAAGGCGCGAAAGTCCGTTGAACAAAGAAGCCGTATAAGGAATCAAGAAGAAAAAAGTTATCGCGCTTGAGGCGACCTTAATTTTTTCCGAGGCAAAGCGGCGGCCAAAAAAATCGGGCATCGTCTTTGAGTCCAAAAAGCGCGTCATGATTCTTGTGCGGCGGCCCAAAATCGCCCAGGCCAAAAGCGAGCCGATAAAGGCGTTTCCCAAACCGATCCAAGTTGATGCGACGCCAAAGTTCCATCCAAACTGGCCGGCGTAGCCTACAAAGATTACCGCTGAAAAATAAGACGTTCCGTAAGCGAACGCTGTAAGCCAAGGGCCGACCTTGCGGCCTCCCAAAACATAGCCGGTAACATCCGAAGCGGCGCCGCGGCATTTGATTCCAACAAAAACAAAGACCGCGAAAAACACGACGATCAATGAAAGTTTAATGAACATTTCGTTCTCCTTAAAACAACTTCTTAAACGCGTCGCCAATCGGGCTCTTGTCAAGAGCGTCGCCCATCGCGTCGCCGGCGGCGGACTTGGCTTGGTCTTCAAGCATTTTTTGAAGCTCGGCCTTTTTGGCGTTGAGCTCTTTGTTAAGAGCGTCCATGTTAAGGCTTTGCGCGTTGATTCCGTTTTCCAAATTGACAAACTGCGAAATCTTTTCGGTGACGCCGCCGGTTTGCTCGTTAAGGCGCGCGGTGATTTCCTTTTTGGCGTCGTTGATCAGGCCGCTCAATTCCTTGTTGACAACGCTCTTCAATATTGTGTTGAACTGCTTGTCCAAGTCCGAGTCAATCGAAAGCGAAAGGTTGCGGTCGGGATCGATTCCTATTTTGGCCGTAAGAATCAGATTCTTGATCGCGTCAAGCGCGCTGGAATAGAACCTGTGCGCGATCGGCGGATCAAATTCGTCGGCGGTCATTTTTAGCCCCCTCATGTCGAACTTGGCCGCGATTTCAACCGCTCCTTCGGCGGTCATCAAAGCGCCCGCCAAAAGCGTTGTGTTGGAATCCAAGTCCAAGTAAGGGCTCTTAAAGGCAAAGGGATAGTTGTTGCCCATGTATTCCGCTTCGACAAGGGGATTGCTTGTCCTGCTGCGGGCGTCGACTACAATCTTTGCCTTGTGGTTTCTGCGGCCGCCCTCTTGGTAGCTGCCTGTGATTGTGGCAGGGGATCCGCGCTTGTCCATGTCGTTTGAAATTTCCA
>JBGUWA010000014.1:0-3352 GCA_045220635.1 Candidatus Alloenteromonas sp.
TAATAAGGGTCGCTCGAAAAGGCCAAATGGTTCCCAAACATGCCGTCAGGACCCAGTGTGTTGTAGACGATTTCGTTGCCGCCAAGAGAGTACGAGGCGATCTTGATTCGCCCCGTTTCCACAAAGTGGACGCCTTCGCAGACATCGCCCTCAAGGCAAAGGATTTCACCCTTCTTGAAGTCGATGGTGAGCAGCTTTCGTTTCTCTTCCGGCGTCAATAAGCTTAAAAGATTCATAACTGTGATATCTATCACATATTATCTTAGCCAAGATATCTAAGATATCCAAGGACAAATCGAAAGGACTCCGAACCACAATGAAATATAAATCTCTCTTCCTCCTCTCTAGCGCCCTACTGCTTGCTTCTTGCGGCGGCGCTTCCTCTAGTCAAGACTCCTCTGCGGCCAGCCAATCCCAAAGCCAAGCATCCGAAGGCTATACGCTTAACCTAAGCGTCGCCACCCCCGCCGGCGCACCCGCCGTCGCGTTCTACCGTCATCTGCACGAACCCGAATCCAAGCTCGAGATCAACGCCGATGCCAGCAACGTCGTCGGCTACCTCAATGCCAACTCGGGCAAAGACGTGGTCGTCTGCCCTACCAATGCCGGACTTATGGCCATCCTAAATAAAGCCGCGCCTTATAAGATCGCCGCGACCCTTACCTTTGGTAACTTCTATCTCGCCGCGACTGGCAACGACGCGAACAAGACCTTGGATAACGACGATTACGTCGTCGCCTTCCAGCAGAACAACGTCCCCGACAAGATCTTCCGTTCCGTTTATCGCGATTTAAGCAACGTCCACTATGTGGCCGCCGCTAGCGACGCCCAGAAAGCCCTCATTACGGGCAAAGACGAGACCAACGACAACGCCTCGGTCGATTACGTCTTGATCGCCGAGCCGGCCTTCTCCGCCGCCAAAAAGCAAAACGACAAGATCAGCCAATACGCCGACGTCCAAGAAGAGTTCAAGCAAACCCACGATGGCCTAGAGATCACCCAAGCGTCGATCTTCGTCGCCAACTCCGCGGACAAAACCAAAGTCGATGCGCTTCTTTCCTCTTTGAACACCGACATCACGGCCTTCATTAACGACGTCAGCGCCATCGATCCCTTCGTCTCGGACATCGACGCCAGCGCCTTGCAGTCGAAGTTCTCCGCGCCTTTGGCGATGCTTAAATCCTGCACCAGCAACGGCAACCGCATGGGCTTAGGTTATAAACCAGCGTTTGCAAACAAAGAATCCGTCGAAAATTTCATGACCCTGTGGGGCATCCAATCGCTTAATGAGGAAGTTTTCTACAAATAATCCCCTGCTCTACACCTTAGGCGTCGTCTTCATCTTCGTCTTGTGGTTTCTTATTGCCCTTAGCCAAGGCCAGGGCAATTTGATTTTCCCTACGCCCTGGGCCACGTTTGCTTCGCTCTTCGAACTTCTTGGCAACGCCTTCATCTGGCAAAGCATCGGCATGAGCTTGCTCCGATCTCTCGAAGGCTTTGCCATCAGCTTTGGCCTGGCGCTTGTCTTTGGGGCGTTAGCGGGCGAATTCAAACCCCTGCAGCCGTTCTTCCGTCCGTTGATCCTCGTGCTAAAAAGCGCGCCCACCGCGGCATTCGTGTTCCTTTTCCTCTTCTTATCCGGAAGTACGAACGCACCGATCTGGATTGTCGTTTTACTGGCGTTTCCGATTCTTTATGAATCGGTCGTCTCGGGAATTAACGCCGTTCCCCAGCAACTACTTTGGGCATCGCGCGTCGACCAAGCGGGAAGGCTACGTTCCATCATCGCCATTAAAGTGCCATTGGCGACTCCCTTCATCTTATTGGGCCTCGTCAACAGCTTCGCCCTCTCCTTCAAGACGGAGATCATGGCGGAGATCGTCACGGGTTCCACCAACGCTGGCTTAGGCGGCGCGATTCGTATGTTCCGCAACATGGATCCAAGCGATCTAACGCCGATTTTCGCCATCGCCTTGATCGCGATTATCCTGGTCTTGCTCTTCGACCTTGGCTCCTTTGGAGTAAAGAAAGCGTTGAAGATGCCAAACGATTAAAAATCCCGCGTCGCCCGCGGGAGATGCTCTTGCCAGAATCCCTTATTCTTCTTCCAAAGAAGAAACTAAGCTGCCGGCGTCCGTGAAGACACGGCAATCTTTTGAAACCGAACACGCTTCTTTTTCCAGTTTGGCCACGTATTCCTTTGGATAAGAGACAATCGGCGTGAAAACGATTCGTCCTCCTTCAAAAGAAACCGCAAAACGATCTCCTCGCTTCAGCTGGAGTTGGTTCACGATTTGGGGAGGAATCGTGATTTGAGATCTCGCTTTCAGTTCCACGATCATCGTTTGCTCCTTTTCTTGATTATCCGCCATATTCCCGCCGTTTTGAAAGGTCAAAAACCCAACTTTTCCATAAGAAAAACGAGAGTCTTAGCCGGCTCTCGTTTTTGGTTTTGTTCTTAGATGGAGAAGCTTAGGTCACCGCTGGCCTTTAGGAAGGCGAAGCTACGACCCGGAAGCTCGACGCCGCTGGAGGACACGTTCACGGTGCCATTGGAATCGAAGGCGAAGGCTTTCTCGAAGGTGCCGCTGACGTTGACGGTGACCTTGTTGCCCGTGGTGTTAAGCACGAGGTAGAAGGATTCGCTCGCGCCGATGTACTTCATGACGCCGACGTTATTGGCGACGTTGATCTGGCTGACCTGCGCGCCATATAGCATTGGATTGGCGTTTTTGAACTTCACGACATTCGCCAAAGAAGTGTACATGGAGGACGGATTGCTCGCGTCGGAGTCGGCGCTTTGGCCGGAAACGGTGTTGGAGTTCGCGCTGCGCCACATATAGGCGTCGCCATTCGTGCGACCCGAGGAAAACGGCATCGGGGTGCGATAACCTTGGTCGGTCCAGCCGCCCGCGTCGCCAGTCATGCCAAGCTCGTCGCCATAATAGATGAACGAGCCGCCCGGGGAGATGACGTTCAAGGCGTTGGCGAGCATCAGGTTGCCCTTGTCGCCGCCTTGGGAAGCGTAACGACCCGTGTCGTGGTTGCTTAGGAAGCTCGCTTCGATGCCATTCGGATCTTTCTGACGGACCCTCTGTTGATGGCCGACGCATTCCTCGACCCATTTCGCGGGGGCGCCGTTATTCATCGAATCCTTGGCCCAATAGGAAGCCGAGAAGTTGAAGGCGGACATGCCCGAGGAGAAGAATTGCTCGACGTATTGGAGGTCGGTCCAGCATTCGCCGACGAGGTAGACGTCGGATTTGACGCCCTTGAGGTAGGAAGCGTATTCGGTCCACCACGCGATGGTCTTTTGGAACTTATCCTGCTCGATGTTCCATCCACCGCCGCC
>JBGUWA010000015.1:0-6640 GCA_045220635.1 Candidatus Alloenteromonas sp.
GGGGAGGACGAGACATGATCAAGCAGGAAAACATCCGCAACTTCTCCATCATCGCCCACATCGACCATGGCAAATCCACCTTGGCCGACCGCATTTTGGAATTGACCGGAACCGTCTCTAAACGCGATATGAAGGACCAGCTCCTCGATTCCATGGATTTGGAGCGGGAGCGGGGCATCACCATCAAGCTCAACGCCGTCACCGTCACCTATACCGCGAAGGATGGGGAAACCTATATCTATAACCTCATCGACACGCCGGGGCACGTCGACTTCACTTACGAAGTAAGCCGTAGCCTTGCCGCGTGCGAAGGGGCGCTTTTGGTCGTCGACGCGACGCAGGGCGTGCAAGCGCAGACGTTAGCTAACGTTTATCTTGCCATCGATAACGACTTGGAAATCGTTCCCGTTATCAACAAAGTTGATCTTCCTAGCGCCAGACCCGATTACGTCATCGGCGAAATCGAAGGCCGCATCGGCGTGGATTGCTCCTCGGCTTGCTTAGTGTCCGCCAAAACGGGGTTAGGCGTCGAAGCGGTGCTTGAATCCATCGTCACGCAGGTCCCTGCGCCGAGTGGGGATCCTAACGCGCCTTTGAAAGCCTTGATTTTCGATTCCTATTACGATTCCTATCGCGGCGTCGTCGTATTGATCCGCGTCAAAGACGGCTCGGTCAAAGTGGGGGATACCATCCACTTGATGCAAGCCAATAAGGACTATTTGGTCACCGAAGTGGGCATCCGCACGCCGAACGAACTAAAAACCGCGTCTTTAGGACCGGGTGAAGTCGGCTATTTGGCGGCCCAGATCAAAGACATCCACGACGTCCATCCGGGCGAAACGATCACGTTACGCGATACGCCTGCGAAAGAAGCCTTGCCGGGTTACCGCAAGATCAATCCGATGGTCTATTGCGGTCTTTACCCCGTCGATTCCAAGGAATATGGCGCTTTGAAGGACGCGTTGGAGAAGCTTTCCCTTAACGATGCTTCGTTAGTGTGGGAACCCGAAACCTCGCAGGCTCTGGGCTTTGGCTTCCGTTGCGGCTTCCTTGGGTTGCTCCATATGGACGTCATTCAGGAACGCCTGGAACGCGAATTCCACATGAACCTGATCTTGACCGCGCCAAGCGTCATTTACAAAGTAAACCTCACCAACGGGAGCAGCATCGAGATCGATAACCCGTCGTTATTGCCGGACCTATCCTCGGTCGAAAGCATCGAGGAGCCTTACGTCAAAGCCGATATCATGGCGCCCAAGGAATACGTTGGCCCAATCATGGAGCTTTGCCAGCAAAAGCGGGGCAACTACCAAGACATGATCTATTTCGACGATTCCCGCGTCATTTTGACCTACGATTTGCCCTTATCGGAGATCATCTTCGACTTCTTCGACAAGCTCAAAAGCTACACGAAAGGCTATGCCTCGCTCGACTATGAGCTTAAGGATTATCGCCGCAGCGAGCTGTGCAAACTCGATATCTTGTTGAACGGTCAGCAGATCGACGCTTTGAGCTCGATCGTCTATCGACCGAGCGCCTATAACCGTGGCTTGTCCATCGTTAGACGTCTGAAGAAGATCATCCCCAGACAGCAATTCGAAGTCCCCGTCCAAGCGGCGGTAGGGGGCAAAGTCATCGCCCGCACCGACATCAAATCGGTCCGTAAAGACGTCTTGGCCAAGTGCTATGGCGGCGACATTTCCCGTAAGAAGAAGTTGCTCGAAAAGCAAAAGGAAGGCAAGAAGCGCATGAAGGCCATCGGCTCGGTCGAAGTGCCTCAAGAAGCCTTTATGGCGGTGCTTTCCATCGACGAAGAAGAATAGACATTCGCCCTTTTTGGGCTACGAAAAAATACACGGAGGCTCCGCCATGAAAAAGAAGCTGACTTGGATTTCGTTAAGCGTTGGCCTTGGCTGCGGCTTGGCCGCATCCGTTTTCGGCCTTTCCTTAACCGAACGACGTTACCAAGACGTCTCCGCGACCGACGTCCACGGCGCGGGATGCCACTGGAACCATTATGAGGCCGTCGCGGCAAGCAAAACCTCCCATGGCTCCAAGGAATTCTGGGCTTGCTGCTCGCATCCGGGATCGCATGTTTTGGAATCTCCCGCCGCCGGAAGCGTCACCGAGATGGGCTCCTTTGACGCGTATCTCGATTATTTCTATCCCCTGGACGACGGCGACGATCGCTATGTGGCGCCGCTATTTGAGCAGACGCCTTACTTAGGCTATGCCTACCATTCCGACGCGGAGATGGGCTATGACTATACCGGCTACTACGTCACGGGTTTCGAAGGGACGCATGACGACTTCGAAGACGTCTGCGAAATCGTGATTCCCGACTATTATGACGACGCCACCAACGGCATCCATCCCGTCGTTGGGATCGCGGGCGATTCCTTCGCGCCGATGTATCCTTCGTTCACCGACAAGAAACTCTTCTTCGGCAAAAACCTCAAAACCGTTGGAAACGGCGCATTTCACAATCTCCGTTTCAGCGAAATCGAATTGAATGACGGTTTGGTCTCCATCGGCTATCTCTCATTAGGGCAAATCCTCTCTTCCGCGGGTTCTTCGACCTCCGCGACAAGAGGAATAACGATTCCCTCTTCCGTGACGTCCATCGGCTATGGCGCGCTTCTTTTCTACTATTACGGCGGCGACTTCCAATACGTCGATCTCCAATCCTATTCCGACGGGTATAGCGAAGACGCCTTCATCGATGCCTATGTCGTCAACCACACCCTGGACAAAAGCGACGAATTCCTCGCCTCGAAGTTCCAAACTTGCCTGTTCATCGACGACGATTTCCTCGACGACAAGGCGACTTATGTGGATATGTTCGAAACCCAGGAACCACTTTTCGCCTCGACGTATGCGCAGGCGATCGATTACGTCTATGGCGAAGTATCGAAGTACCAATGGGACAAGTGGTTCAACATCGTTTACGATGACGAACTCGCGGAGATCAAGGAAATATCCGACGAAGTCTGCGACGGCAAATCCACCGATCTCGAGAAAATCGACGCGGTTTATGCTTGGGTGCACGATTACCTCGAATACGATTTGAACGCGGTCCGCTACGACCTTTACCGCGCCTACACGGAGAAAAAAGGCGTTTGCGCCCAGTTCGCGGCCTTGATGGCGCAGATGCTGCGCTGCCAAAACGTTCCCTGCCTCCTCGTCAGCGGCATGCTCTTTGGTGGGAACACGCCGATCGTCTTCAGCGATGTCTTCGGCGACGAGTACGAGGGGAATTACCATGCTTGGGTCGCGGCTTACGACGGTGAGCAGTGGATCAACTATTGCCCGACGAACCAAGAGGTCTGGGACATTGACGAATACCTTTCCCACGGCATTGATTTCATTCCCCTTTCCTTCGAGGAAATCGGTTTTCATGCGGATGGAATGTATCTCGGCGGCAATAATCGCGGCAGCAAGTTCTATTGCTATGACGATTCCATCGTCGCGCCAGTGATCGTCGACGGCCACATCATCGATTACAACCTCTTCGGCCACCTTCGCGGAGAAGACCGCGAACCGCGTCGCCGCGGAAGCGTCACAACCCAGTTCAGCAAAAACGATTACGGCGATTACGCGATCAAAGTGAATGAGGCGACCGGTAAACTCGAAGAAGGACTTTTCGCGTTTAACGGCGGGCTTGCGTATAGTTACACTCTTCCGGACGGCAGGCTTTTGACGAAGCAATCCATCGAAATCGACGGAATGGTTTATGCTTTCAACGAAAATGGTATCTGCAGCTCCCCCGTGGCCGCCTAAGGTTTTCCAAAAACGCCTCGTTTTGGATATTGTTGCGATAATGCGTGAATAAATTCCCTTAAGGGAGTCTCAAATTTAGTAGTTTTTTGGTTGATTTGGCTCCCCGATGGATTTTATAATTCTTGCAAGGTAAATCCCATGCCAGAGCCCAGTGCCATCGCCATTAAGTTCACGGATGTGAATTACGTTACCATGAAAGGTTTTTTCGACGCCTTGGGCACGCGCCTGGTCGAAAAGCTATGGAACGATGTTTTGGCCTATCGCGCGGTGTACGCCAACGCGACGCGCCTACGCACCGCCAAACAACTGCCTTTCGTGCTCACCTATACCGATGCGTTACGCGGCAAATACGAGAACTTCAAAAACAAGCTGCTCTCCGCCAAAGAGGAATACGAACGCTTCGCTTCATTAGGCGAAGAGAAGGAACGCCTCGATCGCTCGCTTCTATATAACGCATTGCGTTACGCTTCAGACATGGAGAAGCTTTCCCTCACCGAACCGACGATCCGGGCGATGATTTCGGGAATGTATAACGGCAACATCGAAGCCCATTTGCCGCTTCTTGCCTATCGCGACTTCCTCCGTCAAGGCATCGCCAGCGACTTCAAGTCCTGCGACGCGTTCTTCGGGTCGCTATATTCGGCGATGTCCGGCACGGAAGAACTCGTCACCTTTTACCGCCTCGACGATTCCTCGTTGACGCAGGGCAGGGCGGGCGAATACGCCAAATTCAACGACATCGAATCCTTGATGGATAACTTGGAGGCCTTTGTCTCTTTGGATCCGTTAGACCCGATGCTAAAGCCATTCCTTGCGATGTATTTCATCTCTTATGTCGCGCCTTTTGCCGCCCATAACGATTTGCTTGGCGTCGCCTTAGCCAAAAAGATGCTTTCCCTTGGGCCTTTAGGCAACTTCGCCTATGCCCTTCCTTTGGAAGGCGCGGTGCTCCATAACGCCCGTTTCGATGAACTCTTCGTCGAAAGCGCGAAGACCGGCGACTTCACTTACGTGATGCTTTACCTCATGGACGCGATTGGGGTCAGCCTCGATAACGCGATGAACGAATGGACGAGGCTACGCACCGAGGCGATGCGTCGCGAGTTCCGCAGCGAGCCTCACGAAGAAGCTCCCGCCGTCGTCGCGCCCGAGCTTACCGAAGTCGGACCTAAGGAAGCGCCGAAGCCACCCGTGGAAGTGGAAGCCCCGCAAGCCCATGACGTCGAGGAAGTGAAAGTGGAGGAAACGACCTTCGCTCCCGCCGAACCCGCGCCGGTTAAAGAAGAGCCTCAGCCTAAGGCTGTGGAACCTAAACCCGCCGCGCCGGTGGAAGAAGTGCCCGTCCTTGAGGCCTTGCCCATCGACGAAAAGGCCCTTTACGCTCCGAAAGCCTCGTTGAAAGACAAAGACGTCAAGATGGCGGCCCGTTACATCGTGGAAACCCATCCCGACATCAATAAGCAACAAGCCCTCTTCTTCGCAAGCCATTGCACCCTTGGCCGTTACTACACGATCCAAGACTACAAGAAGACCATGAAGGTCGCCTACGAAACGGCCCGCACCTCCATGGACCGCTTAGCCGCCTCTAAGCTTTATAAGAAGCTTCGCATCAAAAACAAATACGTTTATACCCCAAGAAAGCCTGGGGAAAAGGAGTAAACCATGAAATTCAATTTCCTTGCCGCGGACATGCCCGCCATCCTCATCCCCATCATCTTGGTGGCCGTTTTCGGTCTCATCGTCATCCTCGTCATCGTCTTGAAGCGTCACGTCTCGATCTTCAAAGACAACGAAAAACCCAAATCCGATAAGGAAATCGCCGCCGAAGAGCTCGATCATATCCTCCAACCCGTCGACGAACTGAAACCCGAAATCGAGGAAGAAGAACCCGAAGAAGGCGAAGCCCCCGCGGAAGAACCCAAACCCGAAGAAAAGAAGGAAGAAGGCCAAAGCGACGATGCCCCTAAGGCCTAATCCGGATTCCCTTTACGTACACGTTCCCTTTTGCGCTTCTATTTGCCCGTATTGCGATTTCCCCAAAGTCCTTTATAAAGAGGATTGGGCCAAATCCTACCTGCACGCGTTAAAAGAGGAGGCAAAAGCCCGCGGCTGCGGACTTTTTTCGACGGTCTACATCGGTGGTGGCACCCCAAGTTGCTTAGCCGAAGAAGACTTCGATGACCTCCTTGGCTTCTTGGAAAGCCACCTCAAACCCGGAGGCGAATATAGCGTCGAATGTAACCCCGATACCTTGACTCTAGGCAAAGTCGCCTTGCTTAGGAAGCACCGCGTAAACCGCGTTTCGTTAGGCGCGCAAAGCAGCGTGCCTCATAGCCTAAAGACCCTTGGCAGAACCCATGACTTCCATAAAGTGCAGGAAGCGGTGGCGATGCTAAGGCAAGTAGGCATCGACAACATTAACGTCGACTGGATGTATGGTTTTCCTGGCCAAAGCGAAGAAGATTTGAAGCAAGACATCGACGCGTTCTTATCCTTAGGGGTTCCACATCTTTCCGCTTACTCCCTCATTTTGGAAGAAGGAACCGCCTTCGCTGCCAAAGGATTGGCCCCTTTGGAAGATGACGTCCAGCAAGACTATTTCGACCAAATCAAGAAAGCCTTGATCGAAGCGGGGTATGAACGTTACGAGATCAGCAACTTCGCTAGGCCATCTTATCGTTGCCGCCATAACCTGACGTATTGGAACGACCGGCCTTATCTTGCCCTCGGCTTAGGAGCGGCGGGGTATCTAGGCAAGACGCGATATAAGAATACCCGGAACCTGACCGCCTATTTAAACGGCCAATACGAAGGCGAAGTCGAGACGCTCGCTCAAACCGATGCGATCGAAGAGTATTTC
>JBGUWA010000016.1:0-12174 GCA_045220635.1 Candidatus Alloenteromonas sp.
ACGGAAGAGGCTAACGACGGCCTTCTTAGCGACGCGACGACGCAGGTGACGGAGACCAACGACTACTATTATTTCGATAACCTGGAAAACCAAGACAACGCCATCGTCTTCTATGGCGGAGGCAAAATCGAAGAGAAGGCCTATGCCCCGTTGGCGAAACGCCTTTCTTCCGTCGGCATCGACGTTTTCTTGCTCAAGATGCCCTTCCACTTCCCTTTGTTTGGCATCGATAAAGCCGACTCCGTGAGGTCGAGCAACCTTAACTATTCCCACGTCTACCTCATGGGCCATTCCCTAGGCGGCACCTGCGCCTCCATGTGCTTGTCCAAAAGCGTTCAAAACTACGATGGCATCATCTTCCTCGCCTCGTTCCCTAACGCCCAACTCCAAGAGAACCGCAAAGCCCTTTCCATCTATGGAAGCAACGACAAAGTCCTAAACCTCGATTCCTACGAAAGAGCCAAACCCTACTTCCCAAAAGACACGTCTACCTACGTCATCGAAGGCGGAAACCACGCAGGCTTCGCCTATTATGGGGATCAATCTGGCGATGGCGTCGCTTCAATCAGCAGACAAACCCAAATCGACCTCACCGTCGGCTACGTCTCTTCGCTATTCCAACATTAAAAGCCACCGCTCATCTTGCCTTAGATGAAAAAGGCCATCACCGCTCGATGATGGCCTTGGCTTGCATTCGCAAACGGTTGGGTTTTATAGCCCCTACCGCTACGCCTACTTTTGATACGGGAATTTCCCCGCGTCTTCTAGTTCGATCAGCGAAACGGAAGTCGACGCCGCCAAACCCGCATAGAAGCATAGATCCGTCGCTTGGGTCAGGGTCAGGGATTTGCTTTCCTTGTCGTAGGTTACGCCAGCGCTCGAGTAGCATTTCGCATTTGCCCCGACGATATCCACGAGGTACTGCTCGCCCGTGCCGGAAACTAAGCACGTGACTTCATAGACGCCCGGTTCGAACTTGGTGTAGCAATAATACCCCGAATAATCCGGAAGCAAATCCATTTGGGCGATGCCATAGCCAATGGAATAATGGAGCCTCATATACTCCTCATGCTCCCCATAGGTGAAGTAGACGACGCCTTGAATCACGTTCAGGGCGAAGCGACATAAGATTCTCCCTTCCTTGAGGATGGTGAGGAAATCGCCATCCCATCCGCCTTCGTAACCGCACAAGGCGGTGATGAAGTCTTCGATTTCTTCATCCGTGAAGTCATGCAGTTCGATGATCCCCGCGTCTTCGTCATGGATATAACTACCATTTTGGGTGGTTGGCATCGGCAAAAGGATGAGATTGCCCGACTTTTCGAAGACGGTCTCGGTTGGCCAAGAAGCCCATGGATTGACGGGAGGGACATACTCGCCGATCGAATAATGAAGGATGATGGCATCGCTTAGCCTATCGGCGTTCTGCGTGGATACGTAAAGCTGCTTATCGCCTCTAGCGATCGTCGCTTCACGGCGATTGATGACGTTGCCTTGCCCATCATATGGGGTTTCCTTGGTGTCCCAACCCGCCTTGGCGAGGCTAAGGAAATAGGCGTTAAGCTCGGCTTCGGTGGTGTATTTGATCTTGAGTTGGTATTCGTCTTGGCTTTGGGTCAAGTAGAAGGCGCATTTCTCCCCTTCATAGGCCACGAAACCCTTCTGGGTCAAGTCGCTAGGGAAGGTGCCATGGAAGGCGATTTCGATGATTTCGAGGATTCCTGAGCCATTTTGGAACGCCAGCTTTGTTTCGAAGGCGCCGTTTCTCTCCAAGATCGAGAGGTAATATTTCTCGATGGCGTCGGCTTGGTAGGACTGGAGATTCGTGAAGAAGGAGGCATAGTTCGAGCTTAGCGCACCGTCCTTATAGGTGACGGTTCCCACCGATGTCTCGATGACGAAGACGAAGTTGAGCGAGTCAATATCCTCGATGATGTCCTTGATGTTGCCTTCCTCGTCGATGTGCGCCACGGCGAGCCGTGGACCCACATCGGTATAGAAAAGTTCGCCAAGATACATGTCGTCATCGATGGTGATGGAAGAAACGATTTGCCTGGACTCGGCGTTAATGACGGCGATGCCCACGGCTTCGGGCTCTTGATGGCCATGGGAATCCTCGCCTTTCTCGATGAGGTTATAGATGACGTCTTCGCCAAATAGATTCGAGAATTCTTGGTAAATGCTCTTGATGACTTCGTTTTTGCTTCCCTGCTTCTTTTGGAACGTTGCCGCGTCCGTGTCGGTGAGGTTTAGTCCAAGTTTATTGAACAAAGCCCCCGCGAGAACGTTGGTTTTCTCTTGGCTATCGCGGGCAAAGCGACGCAAAACATGGTTTTTGTACCAACGAGACACGACCGTGCCCACCTCGAAGCCTTCATCATCAAGATAATCCTCAAAGGAGGCATGCGCGGCATCGCGAACCATCAACGCATTGGTCTCATAGCCAAGTTTGCGCCATTCGACGATGCTGCCATGGTCCATGTTCACGTAGTCATATTCGTAGACGTTGCCAAATTCCATGCACGGAAGCTCTTCTTGGCCGTTGGCGACATACATGGACATCGTGTAGGTCGGCGATTCGCTATCCATTTTGTAGGTCAAAGCGATGGCGACGTACCAATCGGTGTGGTAGGTCTTCTCCCCTTGTCGCAGCGTGATGTCGAACAAGACGTCGGCATCGATTTGGTCGTTATCTTGGATGGCCACGGAGACGGCGAGGGTGAAATCGTAATCGTAACGATAGGCGTCGCTTTGTTCCATCTTCCTCCCGCTTTCGGGGTCATAGTAGACGGTGCCTTGGATGGTGTCGTAATACTTGGTGCCAAACGAATAGGAGCTTCCGATCTTCTCCACGACTTTCTTCAGGCAGCGGAATTGGATCATCGGCGGCTCGGTATAGGAAAGGCCATCGAGGCTATCGCCAGCGACATCCCCTTCCGCATAGAGGGCTTCGATGGCGCGTAACCCACCATCTAAATCACTTGGGGTGATTTTGTTCTTTTTCTTGGCGTTTTGCGGAGATTTCTCGAGATTTTGGAAACTTCGCTCTACGCCAGAAAAGGCGGTAGAGACCTTTTCATAAGCGGTTTTCGGCACTTGATAACCCCCGCAGGAAGCTAGGGTAACTAGGGATAACGCGAGCGCGCATAGGCTACATTTTGCTTTCATTGCAGAGACCCTCCTTATCGATTGGATTTTGGGTAACCCTATTTCCTATTATCCCACCGCGAAGCCAAAAGCCCAGCCATTCGCACCCACGCCCATATGAAAAAGCGCCAGAGGCAATCCCTGGCGCTTTGGTTTGTGGAGCGAATTAATTGAACTGAGAGTTGTAGATTTCGCTATAGAGGCCACCGAGTTTCATCAAGGAATCATGGGTGCCGGTTTCCACGATGTTGCCATCCTTCATGACGAAGATGAGGTCGGCGTTTTTGATGGTGGACAAACGGTGCGCGATGACGAAGCTCGTCCTGCCCGCGGTGAGGGAGTCCATCGCCTTTTGGATGAGGATCTCGGTACGGGTGTCGACGTTACTGGTGGCTTCGTCGAGAATGAGCATCGGCGCGTTCTCCGTCATGGCGCGAGCAATGGTAACAAGTTGCTTCTGACCGGCGGAAAGGGCGCTTTCTTTCTGAATTTCGGTGTCGAGGCCTTGCGGCAAGGTTTCGACGTAGTGGCTGAGGTTGGTCTCTTCGAGGATTTCCTTGAGGCGGTTCTCGTCGACGTTTTGGAGATTGTAGACGATGTTTTCGCGCAAGGTGCCGTTGATGACCCAGGTCTCTTGCAAGATCATGCCGAAGATGTCGCGGAGTTCATGGGTGGACATGTCCTTGATGGAGACGCCATCGACGAGGATGTCGCCGCTGGTGAGCTCATAGAAGCGCATGAGCAAGTTGACTAAGGTCGTCTTGCCGGCGCCCGTCGGACCGATGATGGCGACTTTCATGCCCGGCTGAATCTTGCCGGAGAAGTTCTTGATGGTGAGCTTCTTGGGGTCGTAGCCGAAGCAAACGTCCTTGAATTCGACTTCGCCGCGGATGTGGCTATGGTCGAGCAGCTGCTTCTTCTCGCCTTCTTCGGGGAGCTCTTCGAGCTCGAGGAAGCGGAAGACCCTGTTGCAGGCGGCGGTGCCAAGCTGGATGGTGGAGCTGGCCTGACCGATTTGGGCAAGCGGCTCTTGGAACAAGGAGACGTAGACGATGAAGCCGGTGATGATGCCGATTTCGGAGATGATGTTGTTGTAGAAGAGGAGTCCGGCGGTGACCAAGACGGCGGCGTAGGTCAAGAAGGAGACGAACGACATGGCGGGTTCGATGAGACCGCCGATGGCTTGCGATTTGTAGAGAATCGTGCCAAACATGCCATTCTTGTCCTTGAACTCGCTGACTTTGCGGGTCTCGGCGTTGAAGGCCTTGATGACGAGCTGGCCGGAGTAGTTCTCTTCGACCGTGGCGTTGACTTCGCCTAAGACTTGCTGACTCTTGTCGAACAAAGGCAAGGCGAACTTGAAGGTGAGGCCGATGATGATGAGCATGATCGGGAGCGAGCAAAGGACGACGAGGGCCATTTGCCAGCAGGCGATGAACATGGCGATGAAGACGCCGACCAACATGACGATCGACTGGACGAGCATGCTGACGGAGTTCTGAAGCGAGGTGGACAACATATCCACGTCGTTGGTGACGACGGAGAGGATGTCACCGGTTTGGGTGGTGTCGAAGTAATTCAAGGGGAGCTTGTTGATCTTTTCGCAGATCTGACGGCGGAGGTCCTTGGAGAACTTTTGGATGGCGGTGTTGAGGATGAAGCCGGAGATGAAGCCGGTGATGAAGGAGGTGGAAACGTAGATGACGAGAAGAATCGCGTAGCGCGTGACCTGCTCGAAATTGACGTTGAACTTGCCATCGACGATCTCTTTGCCAACGGGGGAAATCTCGTTGGTGAGGTTACGGATGGTGCCCGGGGTCAAGATCGTGAAGACGACCGAGGCGATGAGCAAGATGATGGAGATGATGAAGGGGACGTAGTATTTGTGGAACGCCTTCACAAGGCTGCCTAATTTGTTTTTCTCTTTAGGCACGGTGATGATGGTAGCACTCATAACCCTAACTCCTCCTTGCTAAGTTGCGAGAGCGCGATCTCTTGATAGACCGGGCAATTGCGAACGAGGTCGTAATGTTTGCCGATGCCGACCATTTTGCCATGGTCCAACACGACGATCTGATCGGCGTCCATGATGGTGCCGACGCGCTGAGCGATGATGACGCGGGTCGCATCGGGGAGTTTTTCGGCGATGCGGGCGCGGACCGTTTTGTCGGTCTTGTAGTCGAGGGCCGAGAAGGAGTCATCGAAGATGAGGATCTCGGGTTTCGGGGCCACTGCCCTAGCGATGCAAAGACGCTGCTTCTGACCGCCGGAGAAGTTGCTGCCGCCTTGGGCGACTTCGGAATCGTAGCCGTTGCGCTTGCCGGAGACGAAGCCGTCGGCATCCGCGATCTGGGCGGCCCAGCGGACGTCTTCCAAGGTCATGTTCGGATCCTTGAAGGCGATGTTTTCTTTGATGTTGCCCTTGAAGAGGAAGCCTCTTTGCGGGGCGTAGCCGATGCGGTCGCGAAGGTCTTTCTGGAGCACGTCTTTGACGTTGACGCCATCGACGAGGACTTCGCCGCGGGTGCAGTCGGCCATACGCGGGATCATGTTGATGATCGTGGTCTTGCCCGAGCCGGTCGCGCCGATGAAGGCGATGGTTTCGCCCTTCTTGACCTTGAAGGAGATATCGGAGACGGCTTCTTTGTCGGAACCAGGATAGGCAAAGCCAACGTTCTTGAACTCGATGGTGCCCGCTTCCTTGAACTCGACGGGATTGGCGGTGTCTTTGATCGAGACTTCGTGGGAGATGACTTCCTGGATACGCTTCGCGCTGACGGAGGATCTCGGCCAGATGACGATCAAGGTGATGAGGAGGACGAAGGACATGACGACTTGGCCGGACAACATAACGAAGGCGTTGGTCGAGGCGAAGGCGGCGTTGGCGGCATCGACTTCCATGCCGTTGATGACGTAGGCGCTCGCCCAGAGGATGGACAAGGACAAGCCCATCATGACGAACATGACGAACGGCGTGAAGAAGGAGAGAACCCTACCGGTGAAGATTTGCACCTTGGTGAAGGTGGCGTTGACCTTCTCGAACTTGCCTTCCTGATAGGTTTCGGCGTTGAAGGCGCGGACGACGCGGACGCCGGTGAGGTTTTCGCGGGAAGCGACGTTCAAGGCGTCGGTCAATTTCTGAACGATCTTGTACTTCGGCGTGACCATCAAGAGCAAGATGGCGACGGCGGCGACAAGGAGCACAAGCCAAATCGCGGTGACGATGGTTAAGGACGCGTTGGCGTATTGCACTAAGAGGATGACGGACCAAACCATCGTGATCGGGGCGACGAAGGCGGTCTTGAGGAAGGTGAGCCAAGCCAAGTGGACGTTCTGCATGTCGTTGGTGGTTCTGGTGATGAGGGATTCGGTCGAGAACGACGCGAAGTCGGAGATGGCGAAGGCATTGACGCGATCGTACATCTTGAGACGGAGGTCGGTGACCGTGCTTGCGGCCGTGGCGGATGCGACGAAGCGGATGATGATTTCCACCACGCACATCAAGATGGCGCAAATGACCATGTAAAGGCCATACCACCAAATCTCGGCCACACCGTTTTGCCTACTGGCTTGCACCGCGGCAGTCAACAAGCTGATGTAACTGACGATCTGCATCATGAAGAAAACCTGGCCTAGGGTCAAAATGAAGATCACGACGACCGCAATCCAGTTTTTTGCCTTCATGTTTTTGAAGAGTAGTTTAAACATGATGTTCCTTTCTTTCTAAATTTATAAATGGTAGATGCACCCGTTCGCCCATCGTCTTGGGAACGGGTGCATCTAGATTTACCCATGTTGGAGTTTCGCGTTGAATCACGTCTCCCAGGTGCGACCGTCGACCATGAATCGGCCATAGCTGCCGTAGGTGGTGCCATAAAGCGTCACGCTGGCGAAACTATTGAAGTCGTTGTCGGAAATGCGACCATCGAACGGCCAGTCCGACCCCCACCTCACGTCATAGGCGAAGCGGACGCGACCATAATTGGCGGGAATGTACACCGAACGGTCTTGCCCGGTGATGATGCTCGTGTCGCGATAGAGTTGCTCTAACCCGCCAAAGGTCGGGTTGCCATTGCTGTCATAGCCCGTGAGGCGATAGGCGCAGACCAACCAGGTTTTGACAACGAAAGCGCCACGGTTATGCAAATAGAACGTGAAGCCATTGCGGAATTCATAGGAGGTCTCGAGGTATTGGGACGTGGATTGGATGCGAGCGGCCGTGCCGTTTTTAAGCCAAGAGGTTTCGTACTTCAGCAAGACGGCGTGTTCGACTTGGTCGGCGGCCGGGGCTTTCGATTTGCTGAGGATCTGGTTGATCGTGTCCGCGGAACCGGAGCCTTCGATCGGCGCCATTTCCTGGGAATCCTCGGCGGAACCGCCATAGACGAGGCAGTTGATTTTGCATCTGTTCAACGTCTGTTGGAACTTGGTTTTGGCGCTGACGTCGACCAAGCCGGCGTATTGGAATCCGGCTTCGACCTCTTTCTTGCTCAAGCTGGTTTCGACCTTGAGATAGACGGTTTGGCCATAATAGGCTTTGGTGACGAGCAGCGGAGGAGCGTCGGATTTGATCTCCCTTTGCACCTCGTCTAACGTGGTTTGGTCATCAAAGATGACGGTCGAATTATCGGGGTTGACCACGACGTCGACCGTGTAGAAGACCTGCTCGAAGGCCGCGACGTAGAGGTTGGTGCTGCCCCCTTGTTTATAGGTGGCGCCGATTTTGAGCTTTTCGCCAAGGCCGAAGCCCATGTCGACCGAGAGTTGGGTCGAATCATAGACTTGGGTCAGGTTGTAGGTTTGGGTGGCGCTGATTTGCTGGCCAAGGCCCTTCCACTCCGCGAGTTTCGCGTTGAGTTTGGAACGATATAGCGGCGCGGTTGTTTCATCAACGGAGAAGGTATTGTCGGCAAAGCCGGGAAGGCTGATCCGATAGGTCGTTTTGCCGCGATCCAAATCGGTGATGGCGGTAGGAACGCCTTCCACCAATTTGCTGTTGGCCTTCAAAAGCTGGCCGGGATAAAGCAAGCTCGAGAGGTTCAGGGAATGGAGGCTGGCGGTGCCGCTTTTGGCGTTGCGGATCTCTTTTTTGGTGATCATTAAGCGACCACCGGTCATGTTGCCGGATTTGCTGGGTTGGGGTTTAACGCTTCCCGTGATGTCGAAGGACCAGATTTTGCCGGAATCGAAATCCATGTCCTTGATGTAACTGGAAATCGATGCGTTGGTCGAAATCGTCAAGTTTTTGCGCGGGGCAACGGCCGTTTCCTCTTCGTCCAACTGGATGAGGGGTTCTGGTTCGGGTTCGTTTGGGGTAATCGTGTTCCCGCAGCCACTCATTGAGATGGCGCCAAGCATGCCCAGAGCAAACGGTAAAAGTTTACTTAGCTTCATTCAAGCATTCCTCGCTTTGTTCGAATTTCTTGATTTCCTTGAAGGATTTTTGCAGGCATCCCCAAATGATGCCATAGGCCAAAACGTAACCCACTTCGCTGGCGAGATAAAGCGCGATCGAGGCGCCGGTAGGCATCTTGGCGACGAAAGTGACAAAGGCAAGGACCGCCGAAACGACCAAAAGGCCGATCGCGATGCAGAAGAAGGTGTTCAACGGAGACTTCCTTTGCTGATGTTCGTAGACGCCATCGACCAAAGCGAATAAGGCGCCGGCGACGCAGAATCCAGTGAGCATCGACAACAAGTACGTCGGAAGGCGGGTTTCGAGGGTGTATTCCAGAATGACCGAGACAATGGCCATCAATGCGCCGGCCATGCCCAGGCAGAACGCGACATAGCATTCCTTGTTGACCGACATGGTCACGATCAAAGTGATGACCAGGAAGATGGCGACAAGCGCGGCAATGGAGTTGAAGATCGTGTCGAGAACGGCGATCGTCACGCCGGCGGCTTCCGGGAATTCGGTGCCGCTAATACCCAAGGCGACGACCATGTTGATGAGCGAGAGAACGCTCACGATGAAAGAGACCAAGAAAATGATTCTCAGAAATCGCAAAGCACGGACTCTTTTTGGTATGTTGGTCATATTCACTCCCCCAAAAAATAGTTGTTCAAATAAATATAAATGGAAGCAAAAAGGCTAGTCAAGAGCGAGCGTGCGGGAGCGCGTGCGCGTTACGCAAGAAAATACAAGGCCATCCAATTCCATTCTTGCGATGTATTCTCATTTTTCTTTCATTTTTTTGACACGTGTCATATTTATGCTAAATTTCGAGTCCTTCCGCGTTCTTTTCTTTAGAAAAGGCGTTTCGTTTCCATAAATGGGGATAAAGAAATAAGATGCACCCATTCGCACATCAACGTGGAATAGGTGCATCTAAGTTCGTGATTTAGACTTTTCGAGAGGGATCAGACGTCGATCGTGACGTTGTCGATCTTGAATTCGGCGTGGCTACCATAGGTGGTGCCCCAGAGTTTCACGCTCGCGGATTCGAAGAAGTCGTACGCCCAAATCCGCTTATTGAACGGCCAGTCGCTTCCGTCTTTTACGTCATAGCCGAACTCGACTTGGCCATAGTTGGCTGGTATGTACACCGCACGATCTTGACCGGTGAAGATCGTCGTATCGTTATAGAGCACCTCAAGGTCACCGAATTCGGCATTGCCGTCTGCGTCAAAGCTCTTGAGCTTGCGGGCGGAAACCTTCCACTGCTTAACCGTGAAGACGCCTCTGTTGTGCATGTTGAAGGTGGTGCCTTTGCGGAATTCGTAGGTGGTTTCGATGTATTTGGTCGTGGCTTGGATGCGAGCGAAGTCGCTGTTCTTGAGCCAAGAGGTCGCATAGCTGAGCAAGATGGCGTTTTCGACTTGATCGGATAGCGGAGTCTTGGATTTGCTGAGGAGTTCGTTGATCTTGTCGGCAGAGTCTTCGCCAACGATGGGGGTCAACTGTTCGTAGTCATCCGCGACACCGCCGTAGACGAGGCAGTTGACTTTGCAGTTGCCGAGCATCTTTTGGAACTGGGCTTTGGCGCTCACGTCGACTCTACCAGCATAGCTGAAGCCAGCCTGGACTTCGTCCTTGTTCATGCTCGTTTCGATCTTGAGATAGATGGTTTGGCCGTAGTTGGCTTGGGTGATGAGCAGCGGAGGCGCGTCGGGGGTGATTTCCTTTTGGATTTCCTCTAAGGTGACTTCTTCGTCGAAGATGACCGTGGACTTTCTGCTTTCGACGACGACGTTGACGCTATAGAAGATTTGCTCAAAGGCCGCAATGAAGATGTTGGATTCGCCGCCTTGTTTATAGCTGGCGTCGATTTTGAGTTTCTCGCCGATGCCGAAGCCTAAGTCGACCGCGAGTTGCTGAGCGTCGAAGGTTTGGGTGAGACTGAAGGTCTGGTTGGCGGTGAGTTTCTTGCCAAGGCCCTTCCATTCGGCGACTTTCGCGCCGAGTTTGGAACGGAACATGGCCGAGGTGGTTTCCTCGATGGAGAAGACGTTATCGGCAAGGCCGGGGAGAACGACTTCGTAGGTCGCTTTGCCGCGATCGACATCGGTGATGGCGGTAGGAACGCCTTCCACGAGTTTGCTGTTGGCCTTCAAAAGCTGACCGGGGTAAAGGAGGTTGGAAAGGTTGAGGGAATGGAGGCTGGCAGTGCCGCTTTTGGCGTCGCGGACTTCCTTTTTGGTGATCATCAAGCGATCGCCAGACATGCTGCCGGACCTGCCAGGCTTAGGCGTAACGCTTCCAGTCAAATCGTATTGCCAAACCTTTTCGGGATCGAAATCCATATTTTTGATGTAATTGGCGACATCTTTGTTTTTGGAGATCGTCAATTCCTTCGGTTGGGCTTTGGGAGTTTTGGGTTCCTCTTGGAAAGCAACGGCGGGTTCTTCAGCGGCTTGTTGGGCCGGGGCGACGACGTTGCCACAGCCAGTCATCGCAAGAGATCCGAGCAAGGCGAGGGATAGTGAGAATAATTTACTTCGCTTCATTTAAGCATTCCTCTCTTTCTAAATAGGTTTGAACTTCTTTGTAGGACTTTTGTGTGCAGCCCCAAATAATGCCATAGGCCAGAACATTGCCCACTTCGCTGACCAAATACAAGGCAACGGAGGTCTCGGCGGTCATCGGGGCGACGAACACGACAAAGGATAAGATGGTCGAAGCGACCAACAGGAAGATGCTGATGCAGACAAAGTTCCAGAGCGGGGACTTCCTTTGCTGGGAATCATAAATGCCGTCAATCAAGGTGACGATGGACGCCGCGACGCAAAGCGTGGAGATCATGGACAACACATGCGACGGGATACGGGATGCAAGCGTGTAATCCAAAACGCCCGAAACAATGGCCAGAATGGCGGCGATGATGCCGAACCAGAACGCGATGCGGCAGCCTTTGTTGACGGACATCGAAGCGATTAGCGTGATGCCAAGCAAAACGACGACGACGAGAAAAGCCGTTTGGCAAATCGTGGTGAGCACGGAGATCGTCACGCCGGCGGCTTGAGAGACTTCACGGGACGAGCCGACGCCAAGAGCGACGAGGACGGTGGCAAGAGAGGTGATGCTAACGATAAAAGAAATCAGAAAGATGATTCGCAAGAATCGTAAGGCACGCACTCTTTGTGGAATATTTGTCATTAGGTTCCTCCTCTAAATAAAAGTGGTTTAGTAAAACATATCCTTTTTTGTATCTACGCTCAACGGGGTGTTCCAGTATGGAACGTCCTTTTTTCGTTCGAAAAATGAGGTTGCGTAATGGGCACGGGCGGAAACCGATGGACAAACTTTCCCATCCCTTTCCGCTTAATCGGGATTTCCTGCGTCTTTTTCACCCTACCCCACAAGAGAACAAATCTTTTCAATTTCCTTGCAAAACGCGGAGATTTTTCATTTTATCGCCGCAAAAACGCGTACGAAATTCGATCGTTTATGGGCGATTCGAATTGGCATCTTCCCCTACAAAAACTCTTTCTTGGGGAATTGCGTTAACGTTCCTAATATAATAGGAAGGTATTCACGACCGATTCTCTCCATAACCACCATGAGTCAGACATTCTCGAAAACGT
>JBGUWA010000017.1:0-1767 GCA_045220635.1 Candidatus Alloenteromonas sp.
TTTTGTGCTTTGCCCTCACCGGCGTCTGCGTTGGGCTGCATTTCACCCTTCCTTATAACTTGCATTTTATCCCTTATTGGACGGCGTTTATGGTTTTGGGTGCCTTCGTGGGCAATCGAAAGCTCATTGAGCTCCCCGCTTTGTCACGGGGCCCAAAATACGCCATCGGGGCGACGATGCTTCTCGCTTCGATTGCCATCGCTTTATTAAAGGCGCCTGCGCTAAATCAATTCCGCGGTTCTTTCGGCGGAGAGAATGAAGTGGTGTCGATGCTGCTGTGCATTGCCGCCGCTTTGCCCTTCTTAGGCGGGATGGGCATCTTGTTCCAGCAACTAGAGCAAGATGGCGTCCGGTTTGTCGAGGCGGCTTGGCTTGGGGCCCATTCGTTTACCTATTACTTGTTCCATGTGTTCTATGCTTGGCTACTTAGCATCATCTTTGGCTTCTCCGTATTGCAGATGCAGTGGTGGGTTGGCTTATTGGTCGCCCTTGCCAGCATTGCCTTATGCACCGGGCAATGCCTGTTGATGGATTTCATCGCGCGGAAGATCAAACAGAGGAAAGAAAAGGCTGCCTTGGCTATGCCAAAGACGGAAGCGGCGGAGCAAGAAGAAGGGCCCAAAGGGGAATAGTCTCTTTTGGTTTGGCGGAGACTCGTATGAACATTGTGATTATTCATGGCCAAAATCACCGGGGTTCGACCTACCATGTCGCCACCGACTTGGCCACGCGTCTTGGTGGCGAGGTCCGTGAGTTTTTCTTGCCCAAGGATTTCCATGACTTCTGTTTGGGTTGCACCACCTGCTTTATCAAAGGGGAGGAGCATTGCCCTCATTATGGGAACCTTAAGCCCATCACCGAGGCTTTGGATCAGGCGGATGTCATCCTCTTGGCTAGCCCGGTATATGTCTTCCATGCCAGCGGTGGAATGAAGAACCTCCTCGACCATTATGGCTATCGCTGGATGGCCCATCGCCCCGAGAAGAACATGTTCACCAAGCAAGCCGTCGTTATTTCCACGGCGGCGGGAATGGGCATGAAGTCGACGAATAAAGATATGGCGGATAGTCTATTTTATTGGGGCATCTCCCGGATTTACCGCTGCGGCATCGCCGTTGCGGCAACCTCTTGGGAAGGCATCGACGAGAAAAAGAAGAAGAAGATCGACAAGACCCTGGATTCCATCACCAAGAAGATGACGAAACGGCAAGGCCATGTTAAGCCGACGCTTAAAGGAAGGTTCATGTTCATGATTATGAGGATGTTCCAAAAATCGGGCTGGAATCCTAAAGACAAAGAGTATTGGCAAAACCAAGGATGGCTTGGCAAGAAAAGGCCTTGGAAAGAGTAGCCGTAACAGCCTATTTAGCAAAAACCGACCAAAATCAGGTCAATAGATAATGAATGAGGGGTGTGCGACCTCCTTAGATCGAGAGGTTCGGGGGGTTTCTAATTATGGCATTCTCTTTTGGTGTACGCTTATTGAGGAGATAGCCGATTGTGGATCGGAACGAACTCTATCGGAGGTTGACCATGCCAAAGTATTGCCCCATATGCGGAGATCCCCTTGAAGATGGCCTTTGCTTAAGCTGTGGTTATGACGCCCATCTTGATGGCGATTTGTCTTTCGACTCAGAGAAGAGTTCCAAGAAGTCTGGTTCGCTTATAGATGACCTTTTGAACATCACGTCTTCGGACGATGATGATCCTTTGCTTTGAGCCTGCCTCGATGTTCTGGCGGTGAACGAATATCTACGGAAAACCCTG
>JBGUWA010000018.1:0-8742 GCA_045220635.1 Candidatus Alloenteromonas sp.
CGATGAATTCGCGGATGTTCAGTTCTATAAACCCTGGAACGCCTCCGCTTACGAGAAGGCGCTGAACCAGAATTACGAGCGTCTAAAAAAGCAAGGCCGCACCAACAATTTGGCCGAATTGAAAAAGAAGAAATAAAAACTGCGTATTTTCGCTTGACACCCGCGTTTTTGGGTCTATAGTTTTCCGCTTCCCTAAAGGGAGAAAGGAGGAATTCGTGATGAAAGAACGCGAAGAAGAACAAGAAGAAAACAACAAATCCTCCAAGCGACACGAACGTATTGAGCGCCTCGCGGAAGAACTCGTTGAGGCTGTGGAATTCAATGCTTGGGAATACGGAAACACGGGCAATTTCCTTTATAACTAAGAAGACGCCTTATCCGCGTAAATGGCCGAGTAAGGCGTTTTCTTTTTGCCTCGAAGGCGATAACCTATCTCCATGCTTCTTCGTTATGTTCCTTTAGCCCAACAAGGCGACGATATCCAAAAGACCAAAAACCTCTTCGAATCCGCCTTCCCCGAAGACGAACGTCCTCCTTTCGAAATGATGCTTGGGTGGAATCACGACACGTTCTATGGCGTTTATCGCGAAGAGGAATACGCGGCTTTGGTCGACCTGATCGTTTGCCGCGACATGGTATACGTCTTCTTTCTCGCGATTGAAGAGAAATTCCGTGGCCAGGGCATCGGCAGTCAAATCCTTACCGATCTAAAGAAGGAATACCCCAGCCATCGCCTATATCTCCTCGCGGAAGAACTGGGCGATCAATACCCCGATAATCCCGTTAGGGAAAGACGGCTTCGGTTTTACGCGAGCAACGGCTTCCTTCCAACGGGGGATACGGTTTTGGAATTCGGCGTGCGTTATCTCCTTCTTTGCCATGGGGGTCACGTCAGCAAAGCCGAATTCGTTGAGACGATGGCTTCCTTGATTGGCGAAGAAAACGCGAGGCGCTTCTACGCGCACGTTTAAAAACGTTTGAGTATTTGTCGCCTTCGTTGTAACCTAATCGGGCGTCAATGCGACGATTGCGGGCGTGGCGGAATGGCAGACGCGATAGACTTAGGATCTATTGGGCAACCGTGGAGGTTCGAGTCCTCTCGCCCGCACCAGAAGAAAGCAAACCCTCGAGGCATCCCCGAGGGTTTTTCATCATTTGGGAATTGGACTAACGATTTTCGGATTTAAGTTCGCGTTCCATTAGTTTGCGGACGGCGACCGATGGTTTCAACCCCTCATAGAGGACGGCGTAAACGACATCGACGATCGGGGTTTCCACGCCTAAGCGTTGGGATTGGAAATGAATCGTCTTGGCTGCCAAAACGCCTTCGACCGTCTTTTGGTTGTTGGCCAAAGCGGCAGCGGCATCGTCGGCTTGGCCAATTAAGATGCCAAATTCGTAGTTGCGGGAGCGGTGGCTTGAGGCGGTGAGACAAAGATCGCCCACGCCAGTCAATCCGAGGAACGTTTCGCGATGGGCGCCGACAGCTATGCCGTAACGGGTGATTTCCGCAAGACCACGGGTGATTAAGGCGGCGCGGGTGTTGTCTTTGTATCCGAGGCCTTCCATGATGCCCGAAGCGATGGCGATGATGTTTTTCATGCCCGCGCCAGTCTCCGCGCCGACGACATCGGTTTGCACATAGACGCGGAAGGAAGAGGAAGAGAAAAGATGCTGAACGACTTTGGCTTGTTCGGGATCTTCGCTGACCGCGCATACGGCGGTCAAATCGTCGTGGATGACGTCATAAGCGAAGGAGGGGCCAACCAAAGAGACAAGTCCTTTGATTTTGACACGGCCTTCAAGGCTGCGGCCGATAACGTGGCTAATGCCTTCCCCGGTATTGGGGTCAAAACCTTTGATGACGTTCACGAGTAATGGAGTGGTGTCACAGTATTCCTGAATTAGCGAAACGATGTTGTTGATTTGGCTTGAAGGTACCGCAAGGACAAGGACGTCACGGCCAGATAAGGCCTTGCTTGGATCAAGAGTCGCGCGGATGCAATCAGGCAGGATCACATCGGAAAAGAAGGCGGAATTGCGATGATTTTGATTGATATCGTCAATTTGGCTTGGCTCTTTTCCATAGAGCAAAATGTCGTGTTCGGAAGTTTTGGACAAATCATAGGCGAGGGCAGTGGCCCAGGCGCCGGAACCAAGGAATGTGATTTTCATACCAATAAGATAAGGCTTTTGCCTTCTTCGTTCACGGATTTATTGAAAAAGATTCACCCGGAAGCACGAGCGTGCATGTAAAGATGGGAATTTTTGTCTAAGTTGCGTATAATTCCGAATGTTGCGTAAAGGAAACCAACACGTGTACATTTTAACAACCGACTTATTCCATCTGAAAAACCGCGTTCTTCGTGCGATTATCAACTGTTTGATTTCCGCTGGGATTACGGCCGCGCTGATTTTGATCGTCTGGTTTTCTGGCATTCCGAACCCGAACTTGATTTTAATGACGGGGCTTGTCGTAATCACGGTTCTTCTTGGATTCCTTCCCGGAGCGATTCCGACGGCATCCATGGTCATTTATTCGTTTTGGTTCTTTTCCACGAACCACGACTTTGTTTCGTATACCGAAATGAACATCACCAAAATCATTGTCACGATTGTGACCGGCATCCTTTGTTATGCTTTCGTTGGCATCATCAACCTCTTCTATGTTAAGAACACGACGCGGCTCGTTCAGACCAACGCAGAGTTAAACCGCGATAATGAACACCTAAATCGGATGTCCAAGATCGATGCTTTGACGGGTACCAAGAATCGTTTTTCGCTCCGTCACGATTTCCCGGGCTTTGTCGGGAAAGATCTCCAGCTAATGATTTTCGACGTCGACGATTTCAAAGGGACCAACGACAGGCTTGGGCATCACGCTGGCGACGAAGTGTTGGTTTCCGTCAGCAACGTGACAAAAGATATCTTCACCGACGAATGCGTGTACCGTTATGGCGGCGACGAATTCGTCGTCATCAAAACCGATTGCACGTTGCATGAGTTCCGGGCTTTGGTCGAAAAGTTGCAATCGACCGTGAAACAAATCGAGTTTGAAGGGAAGGTAATCAACGTCCATCTCTCCATTGGCTATACCTATGGCGTTCCCGAGCAGATCGAGGAGCTTCGTTCCATGATCAAGTTCGCGGACAGCTTGATGTATGAGGTAAAGAGCTCGAGCAAAAACGATGCTCTTGGCCGCAAATACGAAATCGAAATCTAACCATCGGCGAATTAACCCAACCATATCGCCGTTATTTCGCGAGTGGATTCGAGCCATTTTTCTTTTTCCCTTTTGGCTTGGCTGGGATTAAAAAACTACCAAAAAGAAAAGTCATTGCGCTTTAGCAAATTCTAGGTGCGATTTGTTTTTTCCATCCCTTAATATAAGGTTCATGGAAACCCCAAAAGCATATCTTGGTAAAGATAAATACATTTTCATCTCTTACTCTCATCGCGACACCGATGCCGTGATGCCTTTCATCGCCGAGTTGCAGAAGAAGTACAACGTTTGGTTTGACGAAGGCATCGGCTTTGGCAAGGAATGGGAAGACGAAATCGCCGAACGCCTTCTTGGTTGCGAACTCTTCATTTTCATGGTCAGCGAAAACTCCCTTGCCTCTTCTAACTGCAAGGACGAAATTCACCTGGCCCGAGAAAAAGGCAAGAAGTTCATCAACGCGATGATCCAAAAGGTTGTCCCGCCGGATTCTTTCATGCTTCGCTATGCGCGTTATCAGACTTGCTCGCTGTTCAATTACCCGAACCTCGAACTCGCCGTTAACGACATGGAAAAGAAGTGCGATAAGTTCCAAGCGTGTCTCAAGGCTCCCGAACCTAAGGCCGAGGAACCCTCCGCCGAAGCTAAACCCGCTGCGCCTGCCGCGCCCGTTGCCGCCGCTCCTGCTCCTGCTCCAAAACTTGCCACGCCTCCCGCAGAGACTTCTAGCCCCGATAAACCGGCTGACGCAGGCGATAAACCCAAAAAGAAAAACTTCTTCAAGGACGTCATGCTGGCGGATAAGTTAGCCTTCGCCTTGCTCATCGTTTGCACGATCCAAATGGTGCTTAACATCCCGAACATGGCTTTGGGTGTAAATAGCCGCACCGGATTCAATTATGTGGTCGTCGGCTTCTTCGGATTCTTCTTCGCTTTAAGTGGCGGTGGTCTCGACATGCTCCTCATTCTGAAAAGACCGAAAAACAAGAAAGCGGTGATGGCGCTTCGTATCAGCGTTATCGCTTGCGCCCTGATTTCCTTCATTTTCATCATCGTTAGTGCTGCCAATTAGTTTCAGGGAGAAATGTCACCCATGGAATCGCTGATCATCCTCTTGCTTGTGAGTATGGGGGTGGTCTATGGACTTTCCGCAATACAGCTCACCATTAAAGTTCGACGTTTTCAATTCGTCGGGAACACGACTATCTATATCGTTCTTTCCTATTTGCTTTGCTTAGGCTTTGCCCTATACGCCAACTACAATCCGATGCCCATCGCGGGAGAAGCGGTGGTCATTAATCCTTTGGTCGCTTTTGCTTCTTCCTTCTTCGATGCCTTGAAGATGTTGGCGGTCGCCTTCGATCGCACGCCCATCAATAGGTTCTTTGATGCAGGGCCGATGAACTTCGCCTTTGGCATTGGCTATGTCCTTTGCTCCATCTTGGCGCTAATCTTCTCCTCCGTCTCGGTAATCCTATTTGTGTCCAAGTCTTTCGGCGCCAAAATCCTGAATGTGCTTCGCCGCTTAAATCCGAACAACGAAGCCTATTACATCTTCTCTGACTGCAAGGCTCCTAACGCCATAAAACTTGGAGAATCCCTGCAAAAACAGAACAAAATCGTAATCATGATCGTGAGCAGGGCCTCCTTGAAAACCCAAGAAGGCACGGAATATCGCGACGCGATCATCAACGCGAAGCTCGACGTTCGAAGCGAGAATTTCACCGCGGGTTTCTGCCGCGTTTTGTTCCGTCTATTTGGCAAACGTCGCCGCGTTTCCGTCTACGCAATGCTTTCTTCAGACGAACTCGCCATCAGCCTTGCCAACAATTTCAAGGAAGCGATTTTGCGAAATCGTCGCTTCAAGGCCATCGCCGCGCCCAACCACGAAATGACCGAAAAAGAAGTCGCGGCGGTCAAGCAATATAAGATTTTCATCACGTACCATGATGCGGACATCGACTTAAGCCACCATTATTCCGAGACCACGTTGCACATCCTCAACACCCTTTCGGAATACGACATCATCTCCACCGAATTCATTCAGCATAACCAAATCACCAATTTCCTTGACATCAAGGACATGAAAAGCGAAGACAACCAGGGCTTGAACGTCACCTTCTTGGGCTTTGGTAAGGTCAACCGACCCATCTTCGGAAAGATGACCTGCGCCTATCAACTCTGGGGCGATGACATCCACAAGGTCCATTATCACATCCTGGACCGCGACGCTTCGAGCTTCGTCGCCAACGCGTCCAACCAATATACCCACAAAGTCGAGAAGAAGGACCCCCATGGGTTCTACACGCCTTATTTATACTCCGTAGATGGCACGGGCGATGGGCAAGACTTGACGCAATTCGAAGCCTTGGATCGCTATTTTGACGAAGTGCTTAAGGAAGGGAAAGACTCCCATCGCTTCGACCCAAACGGCTTTGAGGTGTTCGTAGTTGCGATCGGGAGCACCAACACCAACATCGACGTCACGATTTCATTGCGAAAATCCTTGCTCAAGCACTTTGACAAGCAACGCTTAAGCAAGACCGTCCTTTTCGTTCGCATCGGCAGTCGTTTGGTCGCGCAACACTTCAAGAAAGATAACCTCGCCGACGGCAAGCCCATCGTGATCGACCAAGAGGAGTTTGATCGTGGCTACATGAAACGCGCCGACCGCATTTGCGTGCCCATCGTCATCTTTGGCGAGCACGCCCTCATGTCAGATTACATCATCAACCATCATCAGGTCATCGATAAACTCGGCATCGCCAGCCAAAAAGCATATTATGGGTCGGATTATTTCCAATCCGAAGTACACTGGCTCCATACCAAGAAAGCCGAAGTTGTCGCAAACCTCGCCACCATCTACTCCCTGAAGACCAAGATGGCTGTTCTTGGCTATTACATCGATGATACCTATCGCATCTGCGACGAAAACCAAAACCCAGTTGATCCATACTTGTATTTAAAGGACGTGCGCGAGCAATGTGATAATTGTGGGTTCCCCAATGCGTATGCGCAGGATAACCCCATCATTCGCGTCGCCAACATCGAGCATAATCGTTGGGTCGCTTCTTCCTATCAGATTTATAAGTATGGGCTGCTCCCCGTCGAGGAATTCTTTGCCAAAAACATGGAGCCGTCCAACGAGGGCGGAGAACCCGTTCTTACCCGGAAACGGGGTTGGACCAATATGGATGGCGTCAAGCATGTGTGCATGTTGGATAACGATTCTTTGATGCGCCTACGGAAAGAAATCATCCGCAAGAACCCCTCGTTAGGGAAAGCCGCCAACGATCTCGCCTTCTATACCGATCTCAATATGATGCTCGATATTTGCGATGCACTCGCTTCCTTGCAAAAAGAGAACTAAGCTCGCTTAGATTTCATAAATTTCGCAAAATACTCTGCAAAAACCATCTCCTTTTTGTTTTGAGAAGCAACAAAATCCCCTTTGTCTTTCTGGCAAGAGCGACCCTCATTTCCCTTTGGCGAAAGCCTTTTCGGAACAGGGAAGTGCCAAATAAACGCATTTGGTGATACGGACTTGTTTTTTGAAGATGTCGCTTTCCTGACGACAATGGTTGTTTTGCATTGCAAAAAAAGGGCGTTCCGATATCCTAAAGGAAAGGAGGTATTGGCTTATGGCTAACACCAACCGCGATAGTTTCTCTAATGAGAACCCAACCCCGAAAGACGCCGCGGAACTTTATCGCGAAGGTTTGAGAATCTTCGAAGGCGACGGCGTCGAAAAAGACGAATTCAAAGGCGCTCAGATGATTGCTGAAGCCGCTGAACTCGGAGACGAAGACGCCAAATATTGGATCGAAGACTATTCGTTCGACGATGACGCGGGCGTCCAAGGAGCCTCCTGATATGGGGGGTCGCCTTTGCCCGGTCTGCGGACACTTTGCCGTTGATTACAAACCAGGCGTCAACGGTAACCAAGACCACTATGTCTGCGCTTTTTGCGGCGCGACATTCAAATTAGAAGACCTCGCTTTCTCCGTGGATGAGGATTCCCTTCAGCGTTTCCCCACCGGTGCGGATAGCGAAGCCGAAAGCACCTTGAAAAAATTCCTGGAGAAAAAGAAACAATGAGCAACGCCATCGGTTTACGTTTTGTGCCTTTTGACGAAAAAAAGCACGCTTTAAATCATTTCTTAGGGACGCCCGTGCTTCCGAAATCCCTAATGGAAGATTTCGACGACGACGTCCTTTTCCTCGGACAGATCCGCCTGGCTGACATTGCCGATCTCGATGAAGAAAACCATCTTCCCCATAAAGGATATCTATACTTCT
The DNA here is from genome assembly GCA_045220635.1 of Candidatus Alloenteromonas sp. GTDB lineage: Bacteria > Bacillota_I > Bacilli_A > RFN20 > CAG-826 > Alloenteromonas. Next base: position 7,520 of record JBGUWA010000018.1, read on the forward strand.
TCCTCGATACTTCCGAAACCGAACGCCGTTTGATTCCCATCATCCGTTACGTGGAAGAAGAACCGAACATTTTCGTCGACGACTTCAACGATCGTTTGGCTAAGGATGGGTATCCTAGCGCAGACAAAGCCCGTGGCATCGAGTTCGTCAAGGTCCCCGCCGACGACGAGGGTTGCAAGCTCCTTGGGGTCCCTTGCGATTGGAACTACGAAACCGCACCTAAAGATCCTTTGCTTTTGCAACTTTCCCATTACGACGAAGGGTTCAATTTCTTGCCCCAGCTTGACGGCTATACCTATATCTTCTTTGGCCCAAAAGGCAGACGCTTTGACGAAGCCTACGGGTTTTACGAGTATTCCTGAGGAGGACAACAATGAAACTTCGCGTTTTTGGCTCCGTCCACGAATTCGGTCGCTTTGCCAAATTCGACACCACGAATGAAGATTTGCCTTCTGCCGTGGGCAAGAAGACTCCTTTGGCGTGCCCCGATACGTACATCAGCATCCAGAAAATCGAAGAAAAGCAAATCGCGCTCTTCTTTTATCATGGCCTTGACGGCTATGACGAAATCACGCTGAAACTCGGCGAGCCCTACGATTACGAATATGAAGGCAACGCTTTTGGCTATGACCTTCACTTTGAGCTAATGGAGTAGAGCCATGCGACTGATTGTGAAAGGACTTCATTACCGCACTTCGGGCAGCGCCCAGCCTTTTGATACGTTCTCTTGCGCTTTTGACGACGTCGAATCGCTTGTGGGGCAACGTCTGGATGTCGGTTGCCGCGGCTATGCCATTCATATTGATGACGTCTATCCCGGCAACGTCGTTTTGACGTTCTATTTCGAAGATGGCGAGAAGTCACTAAGCCTTGACTTAGGCCAAGAAGAGACGATTCGCCATAGCCAGAACATTTTGGGTGTGGAAGTCACCTTTGAGCTTAACTAATAAGGAGCGAAACATGGAACCATTGCGTTTTCACCTTAAACGTGTCGAAGAAGAACCCAACGCGGATTTGGATGCGTGCAAGCTTTTGGGTTCGCCCGTAATGCCAGCGAACTTCATGGAGCGTTCTCGTCTCAAAGAAGACGATTACTTCGTCGCGCAGATTCGTTGCGACGCCTTCCCCTCTCGCTCGCCTTTCCCCGATAAGGGATATCTTTATGTCTTCCTTAACATCAATACCTTAAAGCCTCGCGTTCTTTATACGGAAAAAGATCCCGA
>JBGUWA010000019.1:0-12176 GCA_045220635.1 Candidatus Alloenteromonas sp.
TGGCGACGACAAGAACAACATCGTTCGCGTCCCCGTCGACAATCCCGCCTCGCTTCGCCGCCCGTTAACCAAGGAACTCGCCGACGAACTCATCGAACAGTGGCCCAACATCCGCGAGAACCTTTATATCTCCGATTCCAAAGCCCGCAAGGTCGCCTATGAAAACGCCCTTCGCTCCGGATACGTCGAAGATCTCGCGACGTTGATGGAGGGCGCGTTGCAACGCAAAGCGCGCGATGGCCACCTCAATTCCATGGATGCTCAGTTCGTCAATCGCGCCATGCCGATCGTCTATGGCGAGCTTGGCTTCGCGTTAGGCATCCCCGTCCAAGAAGTTCCCGATTACATCCGCAAGAAGACGGGATTCCCCGTATAACCGATTGCCCTCGATTCGAGGGCTTTTTCAATTAGGCAAAAAGAAAATCCGCACGAGGCGGATGTTTCTGATTCGTTTTGCCTTAGGCCTTGAAGGTGCGATAGGCGGAGTAGAGGCCGAGGAGTCCAGGCACGAAGGTGAAGACCATCGCCAAGATGGTGCCAGTTCCATGGACCACGTTTTCGACCGGAGTGACGAGGTCGGCGTTTTGGCCAAGGAAGAGGGAGGGGGCGAAGATCCAGATGACGCCAGCGGCGACAAGAAGCACCGAGGCGAAGCCAAGGACGATGCCACCAAGACGGCCCGGGAAGATCGCGCCAACGATGGCGAACAAGACGCCAGCGCACTGCAACGAGAAGGCGACGATCAGTAGGGGAACCGCATTGATGCGGCTTGTGCCGAACATGACCTTGAAGCAGCTGCCGTAACTGGAAGGATAACCTACCGAGTCCGAAGCGCCAAACGCGGTCGCGAAGAGGACGAAGATGGAGACGATGGCCAGGGCGGCGGTGACGAGCCCGAGCGCGATTTGAGTTCTACGATTGTTCATAATAAAAACCTGCCGTGCATAAATATACCCTTCCTTCCGATTATGGGCAACATTAGAGTTTTACTCTATTCCGCTTTGCTTTTTCCATCCATCAAGGGATAATGATAACCATGAAGCGACATCTTTCCCTTTTTGGTATGTCCGCAGCGCTCATGCTCGGGGTCGCGGGATGCGCCATGGCCTCCTCGCCTGACCAGTATTTCGTCGTCCAGATTTATGGCGATTACGAAGGCATGGAAGCCGACGCCGCGAAAGGCTATTACGACAAGAGCAAGGCCACGAACATCGGCTATTGCTATGTCGCCAAGGAACAAAAAGATCCTTCCGGCGTCACCTATGGCAAGTTCAACATCGGCGGCATCCGCGCCAGAACCTATAGCGGATCCAGCGGCACGCAGGCATATGATTACCGTTCTTCTTTACGCACGGTCGAGAACTGGTATCAGCATTACGTATTCAATAAATTCGCGGGTTTCTATGCCACGGGAAATGCGATCGATTTAAGCAAAATCACTGCAGATTGCGACTTATTTGCGAATTTTGACCTCGTGAACTATCAATATTCGACTTCGGTTCGCGACCCCTATAACGACCTTTATATGGAGGCTGCGGAATTCGCTGCTTATGGCACGAAGATCGCCGATATCCCTTCCGTCAAAGAAGCGTTATTGAACTTCCCCGCCTCGCATGACTACAAAGCCGATCCCGATGATCCGTCCACGTGGCGTGACCCGTATTATTGCACGTACACCAACGACGATTGGTACCTGTATGCCTATGGCGAAAACGATAAGTTGATCGAGCAGGGCGAGTTCGACCGAAACGGCAAACCCATCACGATGCGCATCGACGCCTCCTCCCCCGAGAAGACCCTCGAGGCCATCAACAATCTCACGGTCATGGGCAGGATGGTGTTCACGCCCGGCTTCATCGAAGACTATAAAAACTACACGGTTTCGATTTCCTATCAAACGCGTACGTTGATCGATTTCGATACTGAAACTGGCGAAGCTTACTTTGAGTACCATGCCTTTGAGCCGCCGAAGAACACCTCGGGCAAGGATTTGCCGACTTCCCTGTCGGTCCGTTATGGCAGCAGCATCTTCAAAGAAGACCCCGAACCCGCGAAGGGCTTTGGCTTATTCGATATCCCCAATTACCGTTTGACCTTGGATGGCAAGGACGGCGAAATCGACCGTTATGACATCTCCGACCCCTTGGCCCCCGCCCAAATCAAGCAAATTTGGTACGACGACGAAGGCCAGCGTCATGAAATCGGCGCGATGGTCAAACGCAAAGAGATCTGGTATGACTGCTCCATTACGCTAGTTTACGAAGACTCTTTCCAATACGAGGTTCGCTTCCATGGCGATCCCAACGACTCCTCGATCGTGACGGAGACGCAACTCGTCAATCGTGGCGATGGCGCCAATCCGTTAACGAAGCTAAAAGATGGGGCTCCTGCTCCGGCTGGTAAAGCGTTCGTGACGGGGCAGTGGACCGAAACCGAAGGCAGCCTTAACACCGCGGACCTCTCCATCATTGACCATGACATGGACCTCTATCCCGTCTATGTCCCCGATCAAATCGAAAGTCCGACGAGCCACTTCATCTTCGAATTCGACAACTACTATTGCGGATATACCTTAATTTCCGTTCCCGATAACCAAGCCACCGTCGCCGTAGCCGACTTCACGGCTCCCTTCCCTGAGGAATTCCCGTTTAGGGCCGTCCGTTCCTTTGGCAATCATGCCGACAAGATTGTGCACCTAGCCTTGCCGATGAACGTCCTCTTCATCGATCATGGCGCCTTCTCCTCCTTGACCAACGTGGAGGACATCGACCTCTCCGCGGCCCAAATCGATAACCTGCCTTCCTATTCCTTCAAGAATTTGATGCATCTAGGTTACATCCATCTCCCCGCGACCCTAAATAACGTGGGTTCTCGCCAGTTCGATCATTGCACCGAACTCCTCAAGGCTCCCGCCCCAGGCGGCAAACGCGTGGAAATCGACTTGACCGAAGCGGAAGTGGCCGCCCGCATCGAAAGCGGTGCCTTCTACTCGGATTGGCATAGCGGCGCTCACGTCACCTACAAGGCAGCCGCCTAAAAAGACAGAGTAAATGAAAACGTGCCTAGTGCACGTTTTCTAATTTGTTTTGTTTCCGTTCCCTTAGCAGCATCCAAAGCAAGGGTATTAATGTTAACGCGCACGCGCACATAGTAACGACGAACATCCATTTGTCGGGTTGCTTCTGCGTCGAACCGGAGGCGTCGGGAAGAGCGGGGGTTTCGGTTTGGAACGCCGCCAAAGAGACGTTGGAGCCAATGATCATGGGCAGCATGACCGCGAAGACCATGCGGGTGGATTGGAAGGCGCCGACGTCGTTTTCTGGGGTAAGGTCGCGGATTTTCGCGCCTAAAGCAGCGGTTCCGATGAGGTAGCCGCCGATTAAGCCAATGCCCGCGACGATGCTCCAAGCGAAGGATTCTCCCGAGAAGAATAAACCTAAGGCGCCGCAGAACATCAAAGCAAGCGCAGGAATCATGACCTTGTTCTTGCCAATGCGGTTGAGGAAGGCGCCGATAACGAGCACCATCGCCGCGGAGACGCCGAAGATGATGCCTAACGCCATGATGAAGTCCATGCCGTTATTGCCCATGAAGGGAAGGTTTTGCATGTAGACCATGATATAGGGCATGAAGGAATCGACGCCGATGTTGAAGAACATGAAGGCGAGCAAGGCGATATAGAACATGGGGTTGGCTTTGACGGTGTTCGGGAAGAAGCCTTTGACCATGTGCTTGAAATAATTCTCTTCGCGGTTGGGCTTGATGGTGTCTTTGGGGAGCAAGAAGAAGGCGATGATGCCAACCGCGGTGGTCAACGCGCCGAAAACGACGAAGAAGATGAGCCAGGGCTGTGCCATTTTGTTGGCCCATTCAGTATTGGGAACGTCTCCTTGCGTGCCGGGGATGCCAAGAATCATGCCCACGCCAAGCATCGCGGCGAGGGAAATGATGGGCATAACCGAAAGAATCGACTCGACGAAGGGACGATTGGATTCGTCGGTTTGGTCGGTGACGAAGGCATTGAAAGCCGCGTCGTTGGAAGTGGAGCCGAAGAAGGTCATGACGCAGTCGACGATGACGTTCATCACGCCCACGAGCAAGATGGCTTTAAGCACGTCTCCGCCCGCAAGGGCATTCATGTTGCTTAAGGACATGACGCCAAACAAAGCCACGGTCACGCCCCAAATGGAATAGCCTAAGGCGATGAAGATCTTGCGCTTTCCAAGGCGGTCGCTTAACGCGCCGATGAAGAAAGTCGTTAAGGTGGCCACGATGGAAGAGCTCATCGTCATCCAGTTGATGTGGCTGGCGTCGTGGGATTGCGAGAACACCCAAAGGTTGATGTAGTTGTTCTCGATGGCCCAAGCGATTTGGCCAAATAAACCGATCAACAAAATGCAAGCCCAGCGTCGGGCGCCTAGAGGAGTGGAATTTTTGCGTTTCATGTTTCCTATTGTAACCCTTTATAATATGTGCAACGGAGGAAGTTCCATGGATTGGACAAAAATTCCCGTAGCCAGTTATGTTTTTTTCGGCTTGTTTGTCGCGGTATCGCTCGTGCATCTCGTCTTTTGCTTCTTTGAGATGGAGTTACCCCGCAAAATCACCAAGGGGTTCACGACGCTTTTCCTTGGCATTGCCGCGGTCATCGCCATTCCGACGGAACCGTTGGTTTACGTGGGTTGCTTCCTTGGGATGCTCGGCGATGTGTTTCTATTGAAGAAACACAAAATCATGCCCTTTGTCTTAGGCATGGTTTCCTTCCTTGCCGGGCATATCCTTTATATCTTGGCGTACATGAAGCTTTGTGGCCAACTTCACTGGGCTTATTACGTCTTCACGGGCATCTATTGCGTGCTCTTCCCCGTCATCTTCTATCATTTCTGCCATAAAATCGTCCATCAGCGCGGCATCGCCTTCGGCGGAACGGCCTATTTCGGTTATTTGTTCCTGAACATGATTTGGGCGATCATCGCAAGCGCGCACGGCCATGTCAATTATTGCTTGCTCTGTGTCCTTGGCGCCTTCTGCTTCATCGTCAGCGACATTTTCTTGACCTTTACGTTATTCAAAAAGAACGTCCGTCGTCGCGACTTCTATATCATGATCACGTATTTATTGGCCCAAGGCTTAATCGTTGCGGGTTTCGTGATGACGTTTATCCAATAGCCAAGAACACTTTGAGTTTTTGAATCGCCTTGGCACGGTGGCTATAGGTGTTTTTGGTTTGCTCGTCGGCGATGCCAAAATCGATATCCGCTTCATCGGAATGGAAAATGGGGTCATAGCCAAAGCCATGGTCGCCATGAGGGGCTTTTAGCAAATATCCCGGGCAATCTCCCTCAAAATATAGGGGTTTTGCGGTGGAATTCTCAAGATAACAGATGCAGCAGTGGAAGTGGGCCGCGCGCGATTTATCCCCCAAACGTCGGGATAATTCCTCATAGGCTTTGGGGTAGCCGCCGCACTCGGAAGCAAAGCGAGCAGAATATAAGCCAGGGAAGCCGTCGAGCGCTTCGACTTCTAGACCCGAGTCATCGCTGATGACGGGGAAGGGAACGATCTCGGCGAAGGCTTTGGCTTTAAGAAAAGAGTTTTCGCGGTAATTCGAACCGGTTTCCTCAACGTCCAAATCGATGTTCAAATCGGCGGGAGAATAAATCACATAACCCATTGGGGCCAAGATTTTGCGGTATTCGCCCAGTTTGCCTTTGTTGTTCGTGGCGAGACAGATTTGCTTGTTCATGCGTTCTCCTTCCGTTCCAGATAGGCGAGAGCCTCTTTATAGGTTTCATATTTCCTTGGCGTCTTGTTGGTGCGGCTGACGTCCATGTTGTGACGAAGGTCCGCCATCTTCACTTTTCTTGCCAAGGGGTTTTCGGCGATGGCCGCGACATAATCCATATAAGGAACGCCTTCCTCGTGGGTGAGCAGGCGTAGGGCCTCGATCACCTTTGGGGAGAAGCCGTTTTCCTCAAGATAGGCAAAGTCGTAGCCTTCGCAATCCTCGATGACGTCATGAAGAAGGGCGACGCAGCAAGAATCCTCGTCGTCCATTTGCTCGGCGAGGTGGATGGGATGCATGCAATAGGGGTAGCCGCCTTTATCGAATTGGCCGGCGTGGGCTTGCACGCAGATGCGTGCGGCGCGTTTTGTCGCTTCGGTATAAATCATGGGCTAATTCTACTCCATGCCAGGCGAAACGATAATCACGTCTAGGCGAAAAAAAGAAAACAGCAGACGATGCTGCTGAAGGGTTCGCTGGAGCAGATGACGGGAATCGGACCCGCGTGACCAGCTTGGAAGGCTGGGGTTCTACCATTGAACTACATCTGCGCTTGGCGGACCATACGAGATTCGAACTCGTGATCTCCTCCGTGACAGGGAGGCATGTTGGGCCGCTACACCAATGGTCCAAGCGGGAGTAAATATACCACACACGGGCACGATGTCAAAAAGAAAAAGCCCACGAGGGCTTGATTCTTGTTTTTGCTTATTTGCCAAGGAAGGCGAGCAAGCGGGGTTTGGGCATGAAACCGAGGGCTTGGTTTTTCACTTGGCCGTCTTGGACGTGCAACAAGGTGGGGATGGAAGCGACGCCATAACGCTGGGCGAGCGTGGGGAGCTCATCGACGTCGATTTTGAGGACGGTGAGTTCGGGATGTTCCGCGGCGACTTGCTCAATGACGGGAGAGAGCATGTTGCAGGGGCCACACCAGGTGGCGAAGAAGTCGACGAGGACTTCGCCTTTGGCGAGAAGTTCGTCGTATTGTTTGGTGGATTCGATGTGAACGATCATAAGGGGGTTCCTCCTTTACGGATAAACTATATCGAAAAAATAAGGAACAAGACAGCGATATGCACCGGATAGTAAAGATAGGTGACGACGCGCACCATTTTGGAGTCGAAACCGCGTTTCCCCGAATAGAGATATAGAAGCGGGATCGCGAGCAAACAATAGCTTTGCAGCTGCATGAGGTACGTGTCAAAGGGGCGATAGTCGTAGTTGTAGCCGATGTAGCTGACGCCCCAGAAGATGGCGGTGACGGCGAAGAAGAAGGCGATGCCGATGATGTTGACCAGTTGCTGGTAGGCTTTGCTTTCTAAATACATGTCCAGTGGGATACCCGCCGCTTCGGCGGAGGCGCGGGAAAGCCGTAACGCGAGGGGTCTAGCGACATAGAAGCCAATGCCAATCAAAACGCCAAACAAATTGTAGTCCGCGCGCAGATAATTCGGGAACCAAAGGATGGTGATGTTGTTGGCGTGCTCGTAGGTCTGAAGGATGTAAAAGAAGATCGAGACCATGATGGGGATCGCGGCGAGGAACTTGGTCCAGTTCTTTTGACGGAACAAGATGAGGGTCAACGCGATCAACGACAAATCCGAAAAAGCGTTTCCGCGGATTTGATCGGGGCTGATGAGAGGGCTCTTTGAACCATAAAGGTAGATCGATAAGCCGATGCTGATCACCAAATGCATCGCAAGCAAACGCACGAAGTACATCCAAGGACGGCGCGAGAAGCGGGCGCCCTCCGCGACCATCAAGACAAATAAGGGGAACGAGATGCGCCCAAGGCAACGGAAGACATACGCCATCTGGTATAAGCCTTCGTTGACGCCGGCGTAACGGGCCATGAGAAATAGACCGAGGTGGTCCAACGTCATAAACAGCAAAGCAAAGAGCTTTAGCACAAAACCGGACAGGATTTGCGGAGTTTTTCGCTCGATCATCATTGTCCTCCTGCCAAAGTGGTCACCAAGGAAACCAGGTTGTTCACGACGTGGGCGGTGTAGCTTGTGGCCAAGCCAAAGCGGTCATAGAGGAAGCCAAGGAGAAGTCCTGCGCCGATGTAGCTGGGCAAGTTGGCGAACTCGACGATGATGCGGGCATTATCGCCAGAGCCTAACGCAGTGGAGTCAAAGTGGACAAAGGCGAAGATGAGGGCGCTGGCAAGATACGCGACCCATTTGCCTAGACGCGAGCCAAAACCAAATAAGCCAACGCGATATCCAATTTCTTCGGTCATTGGGCCGACGACGCCGAAAACGAGGATGCTTAAGACGGGGAACGCCCGTACCATTTCGCGAACGAGAAGTTCGTTATGGTTCGGACCGGGTTGCGGGAAGCCCGCGGCGTTGAAGATACCGGTTATGGCGAGGCCATATAGATAGGTGAACAAAACGATGAGGCCGCCGCCGATGATGCCAAAGACGTAGTTTTGCCATTTTCGGAAGCTGCGGAAAAGTTCGCCAAAGCGTTTCCGTATGGCAAAGATCAACGCAAAGGCGATGGTGACGGCGAGATATCCCGCCGAGTTGAGGCCAAAATTAACCCCGACGCTTTGCATATAGGCGAGGGCTTCATCCGCCGTGGCGCCAGGATGGAACGAGAAGAAACCGATTTCCACGGCAATGGTCAAAACAAAGCCAATGACGAACAAACCGATCGTTTGAATCAAAATGTAGGTGATTTGGAACGGAATGATCTCGTGAACGTGATGATCAAAGGCATGAACGTCGCGTAAGGAACCATTCGGCTCGCCGCACGCCGGGCAAACGGGAAAGGTAGGGTCATACCCTTTTTCGCAGCGTTCGCAGTGGTGGGAGCGGAAGTACGTTTTCATAAACAGGGGAAGTTTACCATCTTGAAAACATAAGTGGTGCAAAACCGAATAATTCTTTGCGCACTTGCGCGTGTTGATTAATAATAAGTGCATGGTAAATTTCCTTGCAGTTGATGAGACGCAACTCTTACATTGGGTTGACATTGGCTTAATCATAGCCTTCGCCGCTTTTTTGGGCGGTATCCTTTTGGCCTTCCTCCGTGGCTTGATCCGCGGTTGGAAACAAGGCACGTATCGCATTGTGTTCCTTGGCACCCTCGCCATCGTTCTTCTTTGCCTTAGCCCCGTTTGGATCAACATCATCGGATCTTTGCCATTAAACTCCTGGATTGCGTCTCCTCAGCACATCACCATCCAAAATAAGTCCTTCGAGTTGGTGATCGGTACCTCGTTTGACACGATGCGCAACTTCTTCGAAGGCTTCCTGAAATACGTCCTCGAAGTCAAGATGTCGCCCGCCGGGATCGAAGGATACGCCATCGCCCTCGCGGGTTCGGTCATCCGTCTCGTCATGGTCGTCCTCATCGCCGTCCTCGTCGAAACCGTAGGCTCCTTGCTTTGCTGGCTGCTCTGGCACATCGCCTTCAAACGCATTATCCCCAAAGTCCGCCGCAAACCCTCGAAACGTTGGATTTCCGGTTTGGAAGATGCGGTGGTGTACTTCTGCTTAACCGCTCTCGCTTTCGTTCCCATTACCGGCGTCATCAACGCCATCCACAATAACGGCGAACTCCCCGCCGACTCGCAAAACGAAACCATCCAGTTGGTTCAAAAAGTCGTCGATACTTATGAGAAATCCATCTTTAACCAAGCCTTCTTCGCCTGGACGAAGGGCAGTGGCAAAGATACCTTAGACACCCAAATCGCCTCCTTCTTCTCGCAAAACTCCTTCACGTCAGACAACCAGACCTTCGACGCGAACATCGTCAAGGAAATCCGCGTCTTCTCGCAAGTCGAGGGCGCCCTCGTGGCGTGGATGGCCGGCACCAATCCTTCCGATGGCACCGTCACCTCGCTTTTCCACACCAGCCTTTTGATCGCCCAGAGCTTCTATTCCTTCGTCGATGGCGGGGCGGAACCTTTGCTTAATGGCATCGTTCCGTTGACCTTCGACATCGCGAAGAACCTCGACGCGATCGAAGAGGACGTGCTGAAGCAAACCGCGACCTTCGATACCCCGCTCGCCAAGAAAAACGCCTATGCGCGCGTTTCGCAAACCGATTACGTTTCGGTCATCGACGACTTGTTCCAAGGCGATTACGCCGTCGCGACCTACGATTCGTCCTTGCCTTATTCCGAATCCTATTTGCCCATCGTCCAGCGCGAAATCAATTCCTCGAGCCACGCCCATGAATTGGTGAACTCATTGGTTTCGGGTTACGTCCTTGGCCAAGCCGAGACCAACCCCACCTGGGAAGAAGAAGGGGACCTTGGCTTCAGCATGCTCGACCTTTTGCCTCATCAAAATAACGGCGAGCTCGACGAAGAAGCCATCGCCGGCATCGACTGGTGGAAGGAAGCTAACATCTTCCTCAACGTGCGCAACCGCCTACAAGGCTTAGCCCCAAAGAACGCGGACGATTCGCAAATCGTGGAGGAATTGCTCACGAAGTTCTCCCTCGCTTTCGCCGATGATCCCTATGGCCTCATCGAACTCATCGTCGGCCAACGCGACGACAAAGGCGAACCGATCGCCGACGACAAAGGCAACAACAAGAGCGCCTTGTGCCTCTTCGACTCCGACCTCATCGCCGCCCTTGCCCCTTATGGCACCGCGGCGGGTTTGAGCTATCTCAATAACGACGTCCTCACCGACCCCGAAGACGAAGCGGGCAAAGCCGAAATCGATGCCGCCCTCGAGGAATTCGATTTCACCACGACCGCGGAAATGCGCGTCAAGCTCCGCCGCGAATTCGGCGCCGTCTTGGACGTGGCGGGCAAAACCGTCGCTCATGAAAGCGGTGCGGGTGCGCGCCTAGTGCGCGACTACAAGAACCATCCGGGCTTCACCATCGCCGAGGATGGCACCCTCGTCCGTTTGGATCCGCAACTTTGCCAAGCCTTCATGGATGGCGTGAAGTGCCTTGATAATTCCAAGATCTTCGGTTCCGTTGCGCCTGTGGTGGGCGAACACTTCGTCCGTCCGATGCTCGCGCCCGACCAAGCCCTTGGCCAACTCGGCATCAAAAACGTCGACTTGCATTGCGGCAAGCTCGGCGTGGAAATGGCCAACATCTTAAGTTTGGGCGTCTATTGCGAAGACCTCGTCCGCACGGCGGGAACGCTTCTTTCCTCCGACCAAAGCTCCGGCGTCGCAGTCAGTTCGCTCGTCAATGGCTTCCTCTCCCACGAATCCGCCGAATCCGGTCACCAGTTGACCCGTTTCCTCGATATCGTCACCAGCTCCAAGGTTTTGAACCCCGTTTCTCGTGAAGGGAAGTCCTTCGTCCGTAACGAAAACATCGCTGGTTTATTGAATTACCTCTTTGGCATGATCGAAGGCGCCAACGTGCAAATCTCCGTCGAGGATTTGGACCTTGAGCTTACTTCGACTTGGGATGGCAAGAACATTTCGCCCAATGCCGACGGCCGTTATGGCGAGAACTATTACATCTCCGCGTGCTTGGCCGCCTTCGTCGACACGAAGATCCTCGATAACATCGATAGCCTCTCTGGTGGCAACACGCAGGCCATCATCCGTTATCTTTCCGGCGTCGACATCAAATCCCTCTTCAACAGCATCGGCGCTTCTTCCATCATGCGTTTGGTCTCCTCTGGATTGCTCGACAGCATGCTTCTTGAAGGCCTCGTCAACTCCGACAAGAAGATGGACCTCAAGCAAGTCGGCGTCTCCTACAAGAACCTGATCACCGAAGCCGATTGGCAACGCGAAGGCGAATCCATGCAGGCTTTGCTGGACCTCGCCATCCATGGCTTGGATTTGAGTAACCTCGATTACACCAACCCGATGGTCATCGACATGGCGCGTGGCCTTGCCGATTCTGGCATCTTCTATTGCCCCGTCCAAAATGACGCCGGCGACTTCGAACTCGATGGCGAAGGCAACCCCATCACCGAATACGTCTTCCCGCGTTTCCTCGCCGACAAGTTGCTCCATTCGCTCAACCAAGCCGATGCCCTCGAGCTTCTTAGCGACAACCCCTTCCTCGTTCCGACCCAATTCCCCGATACCTCGGGAACCTTGCACCCCAACACCTTGAAACTGCGCGACATCCTGCATGGCGGCACGAACTGGGACGCGAAGGATACCTTCGAGATGAAGAAGATCATTTGCTCGACCTTCTATGAAGCCGTCACTTCCCTCGACGAACCCGAGGAGTGGCTCGGCACCTATGACGATCAAGGCATCTTGATCGAAAAAGGCGAGCTGGACCGCATCCAAGAGGCGCTTCGTTCCCTCCAAGCCGCGGGTGGCATGGACTTGGCCAACAAGATCAACGTCGAATCCATCCCAGGCCTCATGCTCGCCTTAAAAGAATGCGCGAAGAGCCAAATCCTAGGCAGCGTCCTTCTCCCCAACGCGATCGA
>JBGUWA010000020.1:0-5584 GCA_045220635.1 Candidatus Alloenteromonas sp.
ATCAAAGGTTTTGGAGACCTCTGTTCTGCCATTGAACCACACCCCTATGCGGTTCACGTTCGGCTTACGCCGATTGCGAACGAGCAAAATTATAGGCGTTGCGAACCATCTTGCAAAGATTATTTATTGCAAAGACCGCGCACTGCGGGAAACGACGCTCATGTCGACTTGGCCGTCGTAGTTGGCTTTGAAGTGCTTCATGACCGCGGGAATGCTCTTGTCTTCTAGGCCCAAGATAATGGATTTGATTTCCTCTTCGGAAAGAAGTTTGGGCAAGAAACGTTCGATGGCGGCGCATTGACGGGCCAACGATTCCGCCGACTCCTGACGTCCGGCTTGGACATACCCCTGCCGCTCCTCTTCGAGTTCCTTGGAGAATTTGATGAGGATGGCGATGACGTCCTTGTCGGTAACTTCGGCGCCTTTGCCCGAAGTTAGCAACGCCTGATAACGGCTGATGACCATCGAATAAGCGGCGCGGGCATCCGCGTCATGGTCTTTCATGGCTTGTAAGGAAGCCTTCTTGATTTCGTCGATTAACATGAGGTTATTCCTCCTCGGTTATGGACATCGCCGCGGCACGACGACGTTTGACCCTTTGTTGGTGATGGTAATTGATTTCGTGGCCGATGTTGGCAACGGCGTAGGCCGCGGGGAAGATCTCAAGTCGGCCAAGCAACATGCCGGCGGACATCGCCCAAATGCAAACGAAGCTAGCGGGGGTTTTCGTTGCCGCGTAAGCAGGACCGACAACCCAAGATAGACCGGTGTTGGAGATGGCGCTCGCCATATCGAAGGACGCCGTCTCGAAGCTGTAATGCCCAGGATCGGCGACAAGCATGACGACCGTTAAGAGCAAATACAGCATGATGAAGAGCAAGATGTAATGGTTGGCTTCATTGACCGTGGCCTCATCGAGCTTTTTGGTTTCGCCATAGCGGAAGGTCAAACGCGGATAACGTTCGTGGATGGAGGCGAAACGGTAACGCAAGGAGTAATAGATGCTCCGCAAAGCAATGGCGACGCGGTATTGCTTGATACCGCCAGCGCTTGATCCAGCGCCACCGCCAATAAGCATCAAAACGATCAAGATGACGGTGAAGCCATGGCCGACGTAAATCGCTCCACCGCTTTCAATGATGTGGAACTGGAAGCCCGTTTGAGCCGTGGAGGCGAAGCCTGAGTTCGTCAAAGAGCCAATGGTATAGAAGAACGTCATGCGAAGAATCTCGCCCGAGTCGCCAAAGAAACCGCCTTGGCGCACCGAGGCCGTGGCGATTAACGCCGAGAAGAAGGCCAAGATGAGTAAGATGGTCTCGCTGCAAACGATGTAACGGATTTCATCATCGCGGAAGAAATCGCGGAAGCGACCACGAAGCAAGAACGTGTGAAGCATGAAGGAGATGGCCGAAAGGCACACCAAGACGATGACGATGATTTCGATCGCAAGGGAATTAACCGGTAAGATGCCGCCTTCGCTGGCAAGGACGATGCCATCGAATTCACGGAAGGCGGCCACGTTATTGAGTCGTGGCGAGAAACCGCCACCGGAAAGGGCCGACATCGAGTGGCAAATCGCGTCGAAGACTGGCATACCAGCAAGCAGCAAAGCAATGAAGCCCATCGCGGTATAGAAGGAATAAATACCAAAGATCAGTTTTGCGGTTTTGGCGATATTGGGGAGCAAACGGTCGGAGTGGCCTTCGGAAACGTAAAGGGCAACGCCGCCACCACCCGCGCCGAGCACGGAGGCGACAAGCAAAACCAAGCCAACGCCGCCAATGAAGTTGGTGAAGGCACGATGGAATGTGAAGACGTGTGGGCAGAACGCGCCAGGGACGTCGATGAAGTCTTGGAACAACGTAAGGCCTGTGGTCGAATAACCCGAGGTGGATTCGAAGAAGGCGGCCGAGAATGTCATGTCCATCTTTCCAAGCAGTCCTGCGATGAAGAAAGGCGCGGCGCCGGAGAGAATGGCGCATAGCCAGGTCAGCATCAATAACGTGGACTCGCCGTGGCGGTGGAAACGGCTTCGCGGACGATGCCAAATCAAACTAAAGAAAAGCGTAAGACCGACAACGATATTCGTCGCCGCGACCGATCCAAAAATCGGTAAGGCGGAATATTCTTCCGGATAGAACGCGACCACGATCATGGGAATCAACGAAATGAATCCGATGAGGATCATGAACATCCCAAGGTAGCCAAGGATCATCAAAAACCCGGATACTTCCTTGCGATGACGTGGGGTTTTGCTTTCGGAAACTAACGCTTCGTCCATAGGTTATTTTTTCTTTTTCTCGGGGGTTTTGCGGGGTTTTTCCGTAGTTTTTTCCGTTTCTGGCGTAGGCTTTTTCGCAGTCTTTGGCGCAGGAGCGGGTTCAGGTTTCGTCTTTTTGACGGGTTGTGGTTCGGGTGCGGGAGCAGCCTTCTTCACGGGCTTAGGTTCCTCCACGGGAGCGGGCGCAGGAGCGGGTTCAGGTTCGGGCTTCTTCACGGGAGCGGGAGCCGGTTTCGGTTTGGTCGCGGCAGGAAGAATCGAAGGAGCATCGGCACGCTCGGTCTCGATATAACGAACAAGCGCATTGGAGTTCGAAGGCGCCGTGATCATGACGAGGGTATCCTTCGGCTCGATCATGACGGAGCCGCTAGGGATGATGATTTGCACTTGACGGTAGATGCAAGCGATGGAGGCGTATTTCGGGAAGCGGATGTCTTTGATGAAACGTCCGCAGATGGCGTACTTGGACAAAATCGTCTTTTCGACCACGATGACCTTATCGTTATCGATGGAAAGCGTTTTGGTCAACGATTCGACCGAGGATTCCGACATGACCGATTGGGCCAAGAGGTAGGTGGAAGAGATGACGGAGTCTAAGCCAAGGGCCTTGAAGTAGTCGACGTTTTTCGGGTCATCGACGACGCAGATGGTCTTTTTGGCGTTGAAGATGCGTTTGGCGAGCAAACAGGAGACCAAGTTGTCGGTATCCTTTTTGCACAAGGCGATGAAGACGTCGGAGTCAAAGGCATCGGCGCTCTCTAAAGCGATGCGGCTCCAAGGTTCGCGGTGCCACACCTTGATATGGCAGGCATCGGAAAGGCGTTCGGCCGCCTGGGCGTCGGGGTTAATGACGATGACTTCGTTCTTCTTCCCCTTCTTATATAACTTGATGAGGTATTCGGCGTTGGTGTCGCCGCCAGCGATGATGATTTTCATTAATCCTGTCCCTCCCAAGAGTTATAGATGAGCTCGGAAAGACGGTCGCGCGTCAAACGGAACGGGTAAACCGCTTTGATGTTCTCTTCGTTTTGAACCAAGATACCTAGGGTTGGGTCATCCAAGCGGACATATACATAAGGAACGTGGAAAATCTTGGCGCACGATAAAGCCAAGAACAGCGATAAGTTGTCGTTGCCAGTGGTCACGAAGACTTCGGTGGCGTCTTCGATGCCAATGCCGCGAAGCTCGTCCAAATCCGTCGCGTCGGCGATTTCCTGCTGACCGCCGAAATCCTCGCTAAGCAAAGCGAAGGAAGAACGGTCCGAGTCGACCACGACGACGTCTTTGCGACGTCTTGAGAGATCGTTTGCGATGGTGGCGCCGAGGTTGCCACAGCCGATTACATAGATGCTTTTCATACTTGTCTATCCCTAAAAGACCCCCGCATTATAGACCCCTAACGAAGTTCGGGCAATGCGCCAGCAAGCGCGAGCGAGTCATAGATGCGCGTATTCGGATGTTTTTTGCAAATCTCCTCGTATTTCGCTTTGGTGTCTTTTTTCTTTAGTCCGGCAAAGCCGAGGTCGGCGTAGCGCTTTAAACACCACTGAATGTATTCCTTCGAGGCGTCCGCCAAATAATAGTGATCGCAACGAGCCATGAAATACTCGTATGTCTTTTGCCCAGAGAAGGTTTTCGGGTCATAGCAATAAGACGCCGCGAGCATGTCGCAAACGTACTCGGTCGCGTATTTCCATGGCATGACTTTGGCGATGATGCGGCCAAGGAAATAATCGGTCCAATACTCCCAATGGTGTTTGTTCTTGCGCGCATGGGCTTGGCAAATGGTCGAGAAATAACCGTTGCTAAGTCGTTCCTCATAAACGGGAGAGTGCGTGCCGACGTAATAACGGACCGAGGTGAAGAATTCCTTGGGGGTGTACTTGCTTAAATCATGGAAAAGGCAATGCCAGCCGATGCCGCATTTGCAACCATTGCGAAAGACGCGGAAGCGGTGACGGTTCACTAATCCCCAATGGCGAAAGAATTTGCTCATAGCAGGATTTCCTCCAAGGCGACGCCGATATCTTCGCGCAGGACGATGTCGAATTCCTCGTCCATTGGCGTGGGTTCGTTGTTGATCAAAACGCTTAAGGAGCCACGGAAATAATGAGGGAAGGAAGCAAAGGGATACACACGTAACGACGTGCCGCCCACGATCATGACATTCGCGTGTTGGATGCGGTCCAAAGCGCCATAAACAGCATCATCGGGCAAGCCTTCGCCATACAAGACGACGTCGGGTTTGATCAAACCGCCGCATTTTGGGCAAACGGGCACGCCAACGCCTTTAAGGTCCTTCCGTTCATAGAAGGCATGGCACTTGAGGCAATGGTATCGCTCCGTGGATCCATGGATTTCATAGACTTCCTTAGAACCCGCCGCCTGATGAAGGCCATCGATGTTTTGGGTGACGACGGCGATGCGGTGGCCGCGTTTTTCGTATTCGGCCAGGGCGAGGTGGGCGCGGTTGGGCTTGGCGGAAGGGTTCACCATCGATTCCCAATAGAATTCATAGAAGCCTTTGGGGTCTTCGAAGAAATACTCATGGGAGAGCAAATCCTCATAGCTGCGCCCGTCGGCGCGCTTTTTGGAATATAGGCCTTGCGGCGAGCGAAAATCGGGGATGCCCGAGGCGACGCTCACCCCCGCTCCTCCAAGAAAGACCAAGGAACCTTTGGTCAAGGCTTCGCGAATGCGATTCTTCGTTTTTTCATCCATGGCAAAGATTATCGCACATCGCACGCGCTTAAGAAGGGATTTTGTCCACAAAGAAGACAAAGGCGAGTATTCTAAAGCCATGAACAAAGAACTCCGAGAACGTTTGCATCGCCTCAATCAGGGTGTATGTCATCGCGGACTCCACGATTTGGAGAAACCCGAAAACTCGATGGCGGCCTTTGCCGCGGCCATTGAGCAAGGATTGCCGTTTGAGTTCGACCTGCATCTAAGCAAAGATGGGCATCTGATCGTTTGCCATGACTCGGATCTTTCCCGCATGACCGGAAAGCAAGGCATCGTCGAGGAATTCACCCGCGAGGAACTCGAAGAGAACTTCCGCCTTCCCGATGGCTCGAAGTTGCCGCGGTTTGAGGATGTCTTGGCGTTGAACCACGGGCAAGTGCCGATGGTCATCGAACTGAAGGCATATAAGGATAATGCGGGCGAACTAGCGAAAGCGGCCATCCCCATCATCAATGAAATCCCCAACGTCAAAGATTGCTTCGTCATCTCGTTCTCCTTTGACGCATTAACGGAGGCAAGGGAATGCGGTTGCATCCCTCCGTTAGGTTTCTTGATCAG
>JBGUWA010000021.1:0-2141 GCA_045220635.1 Candidatus Alloenteromonas sp.
GAAGGAACGGGCGAGTTTGATTTTCTCTAGTTGCTGGGGGTGGGTGCCGTGGGAGAAGTTGATGCGCATGACGGACATGCCCGCATCATACAAAGCGGCGACTTTTTCTTTGGTATCGGAAGCAGGGCCAATCGTGCAGATGATTTTGGTCTTTTTGCTGATATTGAGTTTCATGGGGGTTCCTTTCGCGAGAAGAAAGCCTCCTAGCGAAAACCGCTAAGAGGCAAGGGGGGTTAGCCAAGGATATCGATGAGACGGAGCATGGAGGCATGCTTGTCACGGGGAAGCTGAAGGGCTTCGTAGATGTCATAAGCGACGATCTTGTTGTTGACCATGCCAACGCAGATGCCGCCTTTGCCATCGAGCAAGCAGTCGACGGCATAGGCGCCCATACGGGCCGCGAGGACGCGGTCGAAGGCACTGGGAGAGCCGCCGCGCTGGATGCGGCCAAGGACTTCGGCTTTGGTTTCGAATCCCGTCTCGGCTTGGATTTTCGCCGCGAAAGCGTGGATGTCGGGGTAAATCTTTTCGGAAACGATGACGATGGCGCGTTTCTTCGCGGAATCGTAGAGCTTTTTCAGGGAGGAAATGATTTCTTCTTCGGGGATGGGGTGGTCTGGGGTGATGATCATTTCGGCGCCTTCGGCAAGGCCAGTATATAAAGCGAGGTCGCCGCAGTGGTTGCCCATGACCTCGATGACCGCGCAGCGCTGGTGCGAAGCGGTGGTGTCACGGATTTTGTCGATGGCTTCGACGATGGTGTTTTGGCAGGTATCGAAACCGATGGTGTAGTCGGTCGAGGCGATATCGTTATCGATGGTGCCGGGCAAGCCAACGCAGTTGATGCCCATCTCGGTCAACTTCTTCGCGCCCATGTAGGAGCCGTCGCCGCCGATGACGACCAAGGCTTCGATGCCGAGCTTCTTCAAGTTGTCGACCGCGACTTGGCGGACCGCGACGTCTTTGAATTCGCGAAGACGCGCCGTCTGGAGAATGGTGCCGCCACGGTTGACGATGTCGGAAACCGAGGAACGGTCCATCTTTTGGATGTGGCCTTCGACGAGGCCTTTGTAGCCATTGACGACGCCATAGACTTCAAGGCCATAGCGAAGACCGGCGCGGACAACGGCGCGAATCGCGCAGTTCATGCCAGGGGCATCGCCGCCGGAAGTAAGGACACCAATTTTGTGGATCATAAGAAAACCTTCCCGAAAATAGTTACCCTATTATAGCGCACCTTACGCCTATAGGCGCAAGAATGTAAGTCAAATTTTCAAGACGATCCAAAAAGCAAAAAGAGCGCGGTTTTGCAGTGATTTTATTGGGTTTCTGCCGAAAAACGGGGCAAAACGCGATTTAGATGAGGTAAAGGAAGCCTGGCGCGAGTTTGTCGCTGCCATCCAATCTTTTGGCGCGAAGGGTATTTAAGTAGGCCACTGGATCAGGCCCATCGTAGAGGCCAAGGCTTGCCGCGGGGACGAAGCCAAGTTCTTTTTCGTAAGGCATCTCATCGCCTTCGATGAAGACGATTTCGACGGCGAGGCGCTGCGCTTCGGAGAGGAAGAAGTTCAGACCGAGCAACGCATATTCATCCTCGAAGTAGTCGGGGGAGAAAAGCAATTTGGAAAGCAGCAATGCCGGACGGTCGCCATGAATGCCCGACACGGCGCAGACGCGGGTTTCAAGCAATCCGACGAGCTTGCCATCCATTTCGGCAAGATATAAGGCGTGATGTCCTTTGGGGGTTAGGTCCTTGTCGCCGTGGACGGACTTGGCTTGCGCGAGAAAAGACTCGACTTTGAGGGCTTCCCCTTCGTGATAGGGGCGAAGTTTCATGGTTTCTAACATGCCATCATTTTACTATCGTTGGCGTAGGGGTCTAGGGGTCAAAAAAGGCGGGGAGTTCCCGCCTGGACTTGGTTTTGCCTTTATAACGCTTTGCGTTCCTCGACGTAAGGAAGAAGCGAGATTTCGAGGTTGCCGTTTTTGGTGCGGAGCTCGTCGATCATTTCCTTTTCCTCGCGGACGTCTTTCATGGTGATGCGGTAGGAAAGACGGAACAAGGAACCCAGGTTCACGGTTTTTACTCCGACGAGTTCGCGTTCGCTGAGGTAGTGGTCGAAGGTGTTATCGAAGACCTC
>JBGUWA010000022.1:0-4871 GCA_045220635.1 Candidatus Alloenteromonas sp.
CGGATGAGGTCCAACGCCACACCTCCATGCTTGAAGGCAAGTTGGATCAGAAGATTGCTTCCAGCAAGCTCACCATCGAAGAAAAGCCCTTGGAGAAAAACGTCTTCTTCAGCTACTTCGACGGCGAAGGCGTCGCGACCCGTAACAAAGTCGTCGTCAAAAACGGCGTCCTCAAAACCTATTTCTATAATCGCGAAACCGCGAAGAAAGATGGCGTTGAGTCGACCGGCAACGGCACTTGGGGCGGCGGCAAAGTCGGCACGGGTTATGGCAACGTCTTCGTTAAGCCAGGCAAGCAATCCTTCGACGAATTGATCGCCGACATCAAAGATGGCGTCTACATCACCGACGTCGCTGGCCTTGGCACAGGCATGAACGCCACCTCTGGCGACTTCTCTTGCCAGGCGGAAGGCTTCCATATCGTCGACGGCAAAGTCGCCGAACCTTTGACCCTCATCACCCTCTCGGGCAACTTGCTCAAGATGCTCAAGGACCTTAAAGGCTTCGCCAACGATGTGAAGATGACCCTTGGCTCGATCTCCATTGCTTCGGCTTACATCAAATCGATGAACATCGGCGGGAAATAACCTCGCAAAAACCTTGCATCTAAAAAGAGATCTCAGCAAATCGCTGGGATTTTCTTTATTATTTGAGAGTTTCCCTCAATGTCATTTATTCACAAGGAGAAAAAGAGAGTATCCTATGAAGCCGGGAGGAATCAGCCATGAGAATGTGTCCACGTTGCCAAAACGAAGTCAAGGACGACGATCTGTTCTGCCCCTATTGCGGAACGCGTTTGCCTTCCAAAGAAGAATCCGAGGCAGAGGCTCCGAAAGTAAACTATAAACTCGGCCTAACCAGCGGCAGAGCGCTTGCTGGCATGATCGTTGGCATTATCTCAACCGTCTTCGCCGTTTTGTTCTTCTTCGTTTTCTCGATCCTAGAAATCATTCCCTTCCAGGGTGGCGTTGCCGCGATCATCATCAGCGCTACCGCGCTTAAAACCGGAGATGACAAAGCCAAGGTGGGATTGACGCTTGGCATCATCGCCACCGTTGTCGCTTTCATCGTCTTCTTCCTTTGGTTGGGCCTTAACGGGCAGTTCGTGTCTCGCCTTCGTTAAGCATAACGAAAACCGCGCCTTCCTTGCATTATTAGGATGAACGCGGCTTTTCTCTTACTCTTCGGAAGTGGGTTTTTCTTCCCAGGGCAAGCGGTAGATGTCCCAAGAAGGATGCGCCTCGCGGGCCAAATCCACATCGAGTTGGAGCAAGGATTTTTCCGCTTCTTTGTAGTTGGGGTCGCAGGACTTGATGTTGCGTTCCACTTTGTCGATCGCGTAATTGCCTTCGTTTTCGCTTCCCTCGATAAAGGAGGCGATGAGGAAGTAGGCACGAAGCGCGGTGAGGTCGGCGATGCTGGCGATATATTTCTTCTGGGCATCGTCAAGTTCTTCGTATAGGGCTTTGCCTTTGCTCTTGTCATCACGTTCCAAGAGGATGGTGAGCTTCAAGGCGAGCGCCTGATATTTGGTGGAAATCGAGACGTCTTTTTCGGCATTGATGATGGGATCGAGAATCGGTAACGCTTCATCGGGATGACCGGCGGTCAGATGACGATAGACGGTCAGGAAGTTCAAGGTCGCGGTGAAGTCGGTGATCGCATCGTAAACGGGCGTTTCCGGGATGGGGGCGCCTTCTAACGCGGCTTCTTCGGCGAGAAGAAGGTTGTTGTAGGCTTCTTTGTTCGCGGGTTTGCTAAGCAAGACGAGCAAGTAGCCATCGGTAACGGAGTCTAGACGCGCGGGGAAGAGGTCGTAGAAGAAGATCATGCCGCCGATGGTGAGGATGGTGACGAGCAAAATGTGAAGCGAGGCCAAGGAATGGTCGGTCTTGTTCTGGCAGATGACGATGCCCACCATGCAACCCACGAATTCCACGAAAAGGAAGAGGATGGGGAAGAAAATATAGGCGGTGAGGCTGCTTTCTTTCACGTCTTTGGGGGCGACTTTGGTTTCGCCAGCGAGGCCGTCAAAGCCACCGAAGCCGAACTTCAGTTTGCCGTTGACGCGTTTTACACCAACGCCAAGGACGATGCAGCGCAAGATGCGGTATTTGCCGGTTCTCGCGCCTAAGGCGTGGCCGAGTTCGAGAATCGCGGCGTTGAAAATGACGCCACCGACGAGTCCGAACACCATGATCAGAACAGGGTGCAACGGCAAAGAACCCGAGGTTTCCATGATGGGTTTGATCACCAAGAATCCAACGAGCAAAGCGATGGCAAACATCGCCACATAGACAATAAAGGTTGCGAAATCGTTTTTCTTCATATTTGCCCTCCTAGAGAAGCGCCTTGAGGATGGCCTCTACGTCTTCTTTCCCTAATGATTGGTGGCAACAGCCAATCATACGTGTGTTGTTGCCGGTCGCGAGGGAAGCCAAGGAAGGAATGTCGTCTTCGCCGAGACCCACTTCCTTCAAAGTGGTCGGCATACCGATGGAGGAGAAGAACTCCTTCATGCGAGCGATGCCTATTATAGACGCCTTTTCATCATTTGGCTCGTCAATATTGAATAAAGTGCGCGCAAGGCGTGCGAACTTAGCTTCGTCACGCTTACGAACATAGCTGGCCCAAGCGGGGAAAATCAACGCCACGCCTGCGCCATGAACGATGTCGGCGCGGTAGCCAGACAAAGCGTGTTCGATGGGGTGAACGACGAAACCAAAGGGTTTGCCTAAACCAGTTAGGCCATTATGAGACAACGTGGAATTAAGCATTAACGCTGCCCTGCCCTCGTAGTCGCAGGGGTCTTTTAAGACGGCTTTCACTGCGGTCATCGTGTTCTTGACCAAGGCTAAGGCCCAGTCATCGCAAAGTTGGTTTTCTCCCGAAGGATCGAAGTAACGTTCTAACGAATGCATCATGATGTCGCTCGCGCCAGCCGCGGTTTGATAAGCGGAGACTCCATAAGTGAGCTCAGGATCCTCAATCGCGAAAACCGGGCGTACCAAATCGGAGTTAATGCCGCCTTTAAAGGCCATTTCGTCATCTTGGATGACGCAAGAGTTGGAGGCTTCGCTACCCGCGGAAGCGTGGGTCAAGATGACGCCGACGGGCAACGCTTTGGTGGGGTTTGCCTTCTTCAAGTTAAAGTCGAAGGGGTCGCCATCATAATAGAAGCCGACGGCAATCGATTTGGCGGTATCGATGGGGGAGCCTCCGCCGATGGCAAGAATGAAATCCGCCCCGACTTTTCTGGCTAAGGCAACGCCTTCGCGAACTTTCGAAGCTAGAGGGTTCGGGCGAACGCCACCGAAACGAGTGGATTCGATGCCTTCCTCTTTGAACAAACGCTCGGTTTGGGGGAGCAAACCTTTTTCGATACGGGCGGAGCCGTAAACGATCAACGCATGATGAAAACCGAATTCTTTGGCGACGTGGCCAATCTTTTCTTCCGCCTTATGGCCGAAGACGATTTTGGTCGGCGAGACAAACTGGAAATCGATCATCGCGTTTCCTCCTTTTTGCTAACTAACACTAACGCGGGCAAGATGACGTCCACCAAATAGGTGAAGAACTTATTCATGCGCGACACGAAGCGTTCCGGGGTAAGTTTGGGGTCTTTGAAGCAATAGCCAAACTCGTCCGCGGCGATATGGGCGAAGCGTCTGGCAACAGTGCGCGAACCTTCTTTTTTGAGATCCAACGGCTTGTTGGGCGCGGACCAAAGCGAGAAGAGTTTCGCGTTCAATTTGCCGAAGATGAAGTCGTCGGTCAAATCGCGAGCCGCGGAGTTATACGTGGACCTTAAGAAGGTGAAATTATCTTTCACATAAGTCAAAAAAGCCTGCAAAACCCCTTTAACATCAGTCGCTTTTTCCGCATCTGCAAGGTTTTCGTTAAGCAAAATCGCGGCGATCAAATCGTAGATGTCTTGGTAATGATAATAGAAGGTCTGGCGATGGCAGCCGATCTTGTTGCACAAGGCCGTGACGTTGATGTCCTCTAAGGGCATCGTCTTCATCATGTCCTTTAATGCGTACTTGAATTTGGCTTCGGTAATCATAGACGTTTCTCCTTATCTGCCAAGGCTTTGGCGATGCGGGCACCCAGCTCTGCGTTATGGCAGACCAGGGCGATGTTGGATTCGAGGGATTTGCCCCCGGTGAGTTCGACGATGCGTTTGAGCAAGAAGGGCGTCGCGTCTTTTCCTTTGACGCCTTGTTCTTCCGCTTCGCGCACCGCCTGGTCCACGATGGAGTCGATGTATTCGTGGGGGAGGGCCATTTCTTCGGGAACGGGGTTCGAGATGAGGACGCCGCCTTTTAGGCCCAAGGTTTTCTTCGCGTAGAGGATATCCGCGGCTTCTTCGGGGCTATTGAAGACATAGTCGACGGGGCCATCGGAAGAGAGGCTATAGAAGTTGGCGAACTTCGGCGCCTTGTAAGAGAGCACGGAGACGCCTTCGGTTTCTAAATATTCCAGGGTTTTCGGGATATCGAGGATGGCCTTCGCGCCAGAGCAGACCACCGCCACATCCACTTCGCCGAGCTCTTTTAAGTCGCGAGAGATGTCGAAGGTCTTTTCCGCGCCGCGATGGACGCCGCCGATGCCGCCGGTGACGAAGAGGGGGATTCCCGCCATCTTGGCAATGATCATGGTCGCCGAAACGGTAGTCGCGCCATAGGCTTTCTTGGCGACGACGATGGGCAAGTCGCGCTTGCTAACCTTGGCGATGCCTTTCTTTTTGCCGAAATCCTCGATTTGTTCGGGCGACATGCCAACGATGATTTCGCCATCGATAATGCCGATGGTCGCGGGAATCGCGCCATTATCGCGAACCGTTTTCTCAACCAACAACGCCGTTTCCA
>JBGUWA010000023.1:0-2273 GCA_045220635.1 Candidatus Alloenteromonas sp.
GGAGTGGAACAGCGTCGAGGTCACGGCCGATGGGCCGCGGGTCAAGTTCGTCTTGAACGGCGCGACGCTCGTCGACGCTGACGTCTCGGAGTATTCGACCGACGGCACGGTTCCGGCGGACGGGATATGCCGACCGGGGCTCCACAACAAAGCCGGGCGCATCCACTGGTGTGGACACGGGCACAACATCTTCTGGCGCAACATCAGAATAAAGGAAATTCGATAAGAGTAAAGCGAACCGGAAGATATGAGCAAAAAGGGTCAGACCTGATTGCCACAGTAAATTACCACAGTAAATAAACATGGCAGCAACAAACAGAATGAAGATTGGTATGGGTCGGAGCGTCGCGGCAGATTTGCCGCGTTTCCGTCTCATTTCTCCGCCGCAAAAGTTTTTTACGATTTAAGATTAGATTTAAGATTCGTTTGGTAAACTTAACTATTTAGACTTTTCCCAATTGCGATGGCGCATCGATAGTCGATGCGCCATTTTTTTATGCCGTTTTAAGACCTTCTGGTTTCTTGCCAGAAGGTCTTTTTTGTTTGCCGGTTGACCAACGCGGCAGATAGCGAATTTCCCGTGGCGAGGTCGTCACGGGGCTAACACAAACCAACAAAAAACAAGGAGAAAATGATGACGAAAGTTATCAACAGCCCATGCGCCGCCTCGCGCGCGCGCGTGGTATGTTCAAGACATACGCATACGGGTATTACAAGTAATACCTGTCTTTCAGACCACGCGCACGTACGCGCGAGGGCAAAGCGCAGACCGTTCACCGAAGCGGAAGTGGCCGCATGGCGGGAGCGCATCTTTGGCGAAACGCTAAACGACCCAGTGAAGGTCGCCGTCGAGGAAGCGACAAGAGACTTCGGCGGCGCAAAAGACTTCACGCTTTGGGCGTGGTATGCAAACCGCATTGGCGTAAACAACTTCCTCGAACTCTATTTCGAGCAGAAGTCCATCATGCGCGACTGCCGTTTGCGCAACCCCGCCGCCGCGTTCCATGCCCGCCTCAAGCGTTTCTACGCCGCGATGATGCCGAAAGGAGGTGCGGCATGAAAGACCGCATTACCCTCGGACACGAAGCGGATGTTGCCGAAACTGCCGCGCTGACTCTCGCGGACAACTGTGCCACGGAACGCATCTTCGCCGCGCTCGATTGGGAGCGGGAAGAGAAGAGCCGCAAGGGGCAGATCAACAACGCCATCCGCCGATTGGCGAAGAAAGACCGCCCATTTGCCCGAAGCGTCCTCAAGGGGAAGCGATGGGAAGAAATGGGCATCTCCAAGCAGGCGTTTTATTGCAAATTGAAAAAAGTTTGCGATTTGATTGAAATGCCTGTAAACAGAGGACGAAAACGGCTTCTCGACATCGGCGGCGAGAGGGTTTCTGGTTGACTCCACCCCCGTTTTGCCGACTGTTATTGAGGGGGCATGTGGCGGCGAGCGCCGAGGGGAACCGAGTTCGCCGCCCGCCCCAAACCCTTCGGGGCTTCGATCTTTGACAACTGAACTGTAACGGCCTTGCGCGGGAATGCCGCGTCCGCGCAAGAGTAAAAGCGCGGCTTCACTTTTGGGGCGCGAGTGCGGGCGATGTGCCCGCCCGATGCCCCGCCAATTCAAAAAACAATCCTCCTTCGCCAATGGCTACGGAGGACAAGGGAAAGGAAACAAAACATGACAAAGACAGAGATCGGCGAAGCGCGGACGAACCTCGTCCGCACCATCATCGCGATCAAAAAGCTCAAGACGCAGAAGACCGCTTTGACGAAGGCGCTGGAGCCCGACTTCGAGGCGCACGAGGCGGAATACCGCAACGGCGTGAAGACGGATGCGGGCGTCCTCGTCCGCAAGCCGAAGTGGAACTTCGATGCGAAGCCGGTCGTGGAGGTGGCGGGATGAAAAAGATTTTCGCCATCGCCGCGACTGCCGTCGCGCTCTCTGCGCTCGCGGGCTGCTACATCGGCAAGGCAGAGTTCAAAGGGGAGGACATGAAAATGTACCCGTTCTTCGGAACTTCCGCCGTGCCGATTGAGTAGGGTACACCCCCGGGGGGGCAAGGGTTTCATACCCCCGGGGGTAAGCACCTCATACCCCCGGGGGTAAGGACGTGCTACCCCTAGGGGTAAGGGCATGCTACCCCCGGGGGTAGCGCACAGTGTGACCCCCGGGGGTCTTGATTTCAACAAACTGCCGCGCATCGCCTCGTGCGCGGCGGTTTCACTAACCGAGGCAAAGCAATCCTCCTTCGCCAAAGGCTACCGCCGTCGCGC
>JBGUWA010000024.1:0-6772 GCA_045220635.1 Candidatus Alloenteromonas sp.
AAGCGAAAGTGGCGACCCCACGGAAGAGGAATAACCATGGAAGAACTCGATTGTTTGATCGTCGGCGCAGGCATCGCGGGGATTACCGCGGGCATCTATTTGAAGCGCAGCAACCTTTCCTGCCTGGTGCTTGATAAAGACGCCCCTGGCGGAAAGCTAAACAACATCCATCGCATCGACAACTATCCTGGCGTGGCCAAAATCGCCGGTCCCGAACTCGCGATGTCCCTATATAACCAGGCCAATGACCTTGGCGTGACCTTTGATTACGGCGCGGTATCGGAAGTCAAAAAAGAAGGCGATCGCTTCATTGTCCATAGCGACGTCAATGTCTACTCTGCGAAGGCTTTGATTATCGCCACCGGCATCGAGAACAAGAAACTCGGCGTGCCTGGCGAGGAGAAATATAACGGCAAAGGCGTCAGCTACTGCGCGACTTGCGATGGCAACTTTTTCAAGGGCAAACCCGTGGTCGTTTATGGCTATAAGGATCACGCCGTGGAAGACGCGATTTACCTTTCAAGCATCGCCTCCTCCGTCTTGGTGCTTGCCCCTGAACCTTTGGAAACCACGCAAGCCCATCGCGAAGAACTTCTTTCCTTGAGTAACGTCACCCTTGTGGAAGGGGCGAAGCTTCTCCGTGCCGAAGGGGAAGAAAAGCTGCATAAAGTCGTTTATTCCCTCGGTGAAAAAGAAATTGAGGCGGAAACTGCAGGGCTTTTCCAACTTTTTGGCGAAAAATCCTCGAGCATGTTCCTGGCTTCTTTAGGCGTGGAAAGCAACAAAGGATTCCTCAAAGTCGACGCGAACATGAACACGAACGTTCCTGGGCTATTCGCCTGTGGCGATGTCTTGGACAAGAAGCTTCGTCAGCTCGTCAATGCCGCAGGTGAAGCTAGCGTCGCCGCCACAAGCGCCATCTCATACATCCATTCCTTGCGGTAGCCTTTATCTTGCTACAAAACGCAATGTAGCAAACGCTACAACGCATTTCACATCTAGCCAATATAAGTCTTTCAGGAGGTTTTCAGCGAAATGAAACGAAAGAACGAAAGCGGGATTTCCTTCGCCATGGAAGCGAAAGAGGAAATCGCCGCCCACCAATTCCCCAAAGAATTGCAACGTTCTTTGCTTTCGGGTTTCGCCAAAACCAATGGCACGTTACGGCTTCGCGGAGGCAAAGAGGAACTCGACTTATCCAGCGAATCCGCGAAGGTGGCCAAACTGCTTTACACCATCGCGATGCACCGTTACGAAGAAGCGCCTCATTTTGCCTATTCCCGTTCCTCGATGGGCGGCAAAAAGACCCGTTACCACGTTTTGATTCCCAACGCCGAAACCGTTTTGAAGGATCTCAAAGTCGATTTCCTTACCGGCAAGATCGATCCGGAAGTGGTGCAGGGCGACGAAGAAGCTTCCTGCTATCTTTCCGGCGCCTTCTTGGCAAGCGGTTCCGTCAATGACCCCTCTTCCAGCAACTACCACCTGGAAATCGCCGTATCTTCGCCATCCTACGCCAAGTGGCTTTCCCATTTGATCAATAAGGTCCTCGGTCATCGTTTTACCTCGAAAGTGTCCGCCAGACGCAGCCAATGGATCGTCTACTTCAAGCGCAGCGAACAGATTTCCGAGTTTTTGGTGCTTATCGGGGCCACGGACGCCTGCTTGAAGTTCGAGTCGGTGCGCATCGACCGCGACGAGGCCAACATCGAAAACCGCTTACGGAATCTTTATAACGGCAACATGGACAAAACCGTCCGAGTAGGGGAGAAGCAAGTGAAGCAAATCCTCTTCCTTCAAGATAAATATGGGGATGACGCGTTCCCGGGAGAGAAGATGCAGGCTTTAGCCTCGCTTCGCCTTGAGCATCCCGACGCCTCTTTAGGCGAACTGGCGGAGATGCTTTCGGAAGAGCTTTCCTCAACCGTGAGCAAATCCAACGTAAACCATCTGTTCCGCGCGATTGAGGCGCGTTACGTCGAAGCGGGAGGATCTAGCGATGGCGACTAAGAATTACGTGGCGTATGCCTTAGGCAAACGCATCGCCTTCCTCCGTCGGCAAAAAGGTTGGAGCCAGTTGGAGTTCTCGCTTCGCTCGGACATCGCCAAAAGCTATATCTGCGAACTCGAGGCCGGCAAAAGAAACCCAAGCCTATTGCTTTTGGAAAAGGTCTGCGTCGCTTTGGGTTGCACGTTATCGACCCTATTTGAAGGGGTGGGGCCCGTCGTGATGCCCCGCTCGATTTTGGGAAGCAGACCTAGCGACGAGGATTAAACGATTTCGCGCGACGAGAAGCCCTTGCTTTCGCCCAAACGAAAGGAAAGGCTTTTTCTTTATGTCCGCGATTGTTGTTTTCGTCCCAAAATAACGAAATCCCTTTAAAGGGAAAGCGCGTTCGCGTTATACTAAATCCGCAATTCAAAAGGAGGACATAATTCACACATGTCAGTTAAAGTTGCGATTAACGGATTCGGACGCATCGGCCGTCTTGCTTTCCGTCAAATGTTTGGTGCCGAAGGCTATGAAGTCGTCGCCATCAATGACCTTACGAGCCCCAAGATGCTCGCCAACCTCTTGAAGTACGACACCGCCCAAAAAGGCTACTGCGGCTTCATCGGCGAGAACCTCCACACCGTCGATTCCAAGGAACCCATCTTCGAAGAAGACGGCAAGACCGTTAAGGTTCCTGGCGCCATCATCGTCGATGGCAAGGAAATCACCATCTATGCGGAACCCAAAGCCGCGAACCTCCCCTGGGGCAAACTCGGCGTTGACGTCGTTCTCGAATGCACCGGTTTCTATTGCTCCAAAGAGAAATCCATGGCCCACATCGAAGCGGGCGCCAAGAAGGTCGTCATCTCCGCTCCTGCTGGCAAAGACCTCCCGACCATCGTCTTCTCCGTTAACGAAAAGACCTTGACCAAAGAAGACAAAGTCATCTCCGCCGCGAGCTGCACCACCAACTGCCTCGCCCCGATGGCCAAAGCCCTCAATGATGCCTTCCCCATCCAGTCTGGTATCATGACCACCGTCCACGCCTACACTGGCGACCAAATGATCCTTGACGGTCCGCACCGCAAAGGCGACCTCCGCCGTGCCCGTGCTGGCGCTGCCAACATTGTCCCGAACTCCACCGGCGCCGCCAAAGCCATCGGTCTCGTCATCCCTGAACTCAATGGCAAACTCATCGGTTCCGCTCAGCGCGTTCCTGTCTTCACCGGCTCCACGACCATCCTCGTCGCGGTCGTCAAAGGCGAAGACGTCACCCCCGAGAAGATCAACGCCGCGATGAAGGCCCAGGCCTCCGCTTCCTTCGGCTACACCGAAGAACCGCTCGTCTCCTCCGACGTCATCGGTATGCGTTTCGGCTCCCTCTTCGACGCCACCCAAACCATGGTCGCGAAGATCGGCGACGGCCTCTATCAGGTCCAAGTCGTCTCTTGGTACGACAACGAGAACTCCTACACCTCTCAGATGGTCCGCACCATCAAGTACTTCGCGGAGCTCTAATCCCAAACCAATTCATGAAAGTGCCCCTTTGGGGGCATTTTCTTATCTCAAAAACGCCAAAACAAAAATACCCACGAAAAATATGTTTTTCGAAGAAGAAGTGGGTTTTGCGGCGTTTTCAAAAGAAAAGCGGTTTCATGCCCTTTGGCGGTTTACCATTGCGCATACATGGGCATATAATCGGCCTGCACCTAAAAGAAAGGATGTATAAAATGAAAAAACAAGTATTCATTCTCGCCTCCGCCTTGCTCCTCGCGAGCTGCGGTGGCAGCAACGCCCCAGCCTTCTCCGAGAAGCCTGGCGTCCCCGTCGAGGACATCAAGGAACTCAAGGCTCCCCTTGAAAAGCTCTCCAAGTCCTTCGCTTCCACCAAGAAGATCGGCTTCGAAGTCAGAGCCACCGAGAGCATCGACGCCTCTTTCCGCACCGTGGCCAACGCCGATCTTGGCTTAAAGGACGCCACCTATCCGATCAAGTCCAGCGGCAACCTCTCCGCCAAAGCCGGCTTCGACTTCGAAAACGTCAAAGCCAGCGCCTCCGCCGAGGGCAAAGTCTCCGCTTCCGCGAAGATCCCGAGCGTCAGCGTCGATGAGAACTACAGCGCCTCCGTCAAAGACACCGATATTAATGTCCCCGAGACCTCCCTTTCCGCGAAGGCCTATGTGGACGACAACCGCATCTACGCCGACATCAGCGGCGCCAAATCCGGCATCAAGACCATCCTCACCGAAGCGGGCAAGTCTGGCCTCTTCGACGCCTCCTCCGCCGTCTCCGCCATCGACGAAATCCCGGGCAAGTTCAAATCCCCCGCGATTCCGGAAGAAGCTCTTTCGACCATCAAGACCCTCCCCGACACCATCGGCCAGTACATCAACACCTATGGCCAACTCTTGGTCAGCTTCGTCGACGCGTTTTCCTCCATGTCGGTGGAATCCGGCCAACTCGACCTCAGCAAGATCGTCAAGGCCGAGAAAGTCGATAACGATTACCGCATCGCTTTGGACGCCAACCTCAACGATCTCGCCCCGATCTTCTCGGGTTTGCTCGAAAGCTACCTTGGCGAAGGCGTTGGCGAACTCGTCTCCGCTGCCCTTAAAGTCATCGACGCGAAGGTCCATTTCTCCATCACCTTCAACGAGCAGGCTCTCGTCTCTGTTAACCTCTCCCTCGACGCCTCGGTGAAGAACCTTAAGCTCTCCGATGTTCTCGGCGCCGAAATCGGAGCGGCGGTGGACGCGATCGTCACCGATATCAACCTTGCCGCGAGCTTTGCCGTCGGCATCGACTTCAAGTACGGAGATGCCGTCGCCATCGAGGCTCTTTCCGAAGCCGACAAGGCCAATTTCCCGGAACTCACCAGCGCCGAATAAGGCAAAATCGACATAACGCCAAAGGAGATTCCGTTCGGGGTCTCCTTTTTCGTGCCCTCACCCTAAATAGGGTGTAAGATATGACCAAACAAGGAGAAACACTTAGAAATGTTAACCGTCAAAGAACTACCTAATCTCGCCGGAAAGAAAGTCTACGTCCGCGTCGACTTTAATGTCCCTCACAAAGGCGACGTCATCTCTGATGACAACCGCATCCGCGCGGCCATCCCCACCATCAAGGCGCTTCTAGAAAAGAACGCTCGCGTCGTGTTGATGTCCCACCTCGGCAAAGTCGACTGGAAGAAACTCAAAAAAGGCGAAAAGACCCAAGAAGACATCGATGGCCAAATGAAGAAGAACGATCTTCGCATCGCCGTCGAACCCCTCAAGAAACACATCTCTGAAGCCCTTGGCCGCGAAGTCAAGGTCGCCTTCTGCCCCGAAAACCGCGGCGAAGCCCTCGCCAAAGCGGTCGCCGAACTCAAAGACGGCGAAATCCTCCTCGCTCAGAACACCCGTTATCAGCCGGGCGAAGAGAAAAACGATCCCGAACTCGCCAAAGAATGGGCGAGCCTCGTCGATGCCTTCGTCATGGATGCCTTTGGCAGCGCCCACCGCGCCCATGCTTCCACCGTTGGCGTTCCCGAAATCCTCAAAGCCGAAGGCAAACCCGTCTTCCTTGGCTTCCTCATGATCAAAGAAGTCGAGAACTTGACCCGCTGCGTCGACGTCAAAGCCGAAGACCGTCCTTACGTCGCCATCCTCGGCGGCCTCAAAGTCTCCGATAAGATCAAAGTCATCGATGCCCTCATCGACAAATGCGACTACATCATCATCGGCGGCGCGATGAGCTACACCTTCAAGAAAGCCCGCGGCGAAGAAATCGGCGATTCCTTCCTCGACGAAGCTTCCCTCGACTACGCGAAGAACTGCCTCGCCAAAGCCGGCGCCAAGATCGTTCTCCCGATCGACTCCGTCATCACCGACTCCTTCGAACCCGTCGAAGGCCGCAAGATCGAAACCGTTGAGGCCATCCCCGCTGGCTTCCAAGGCGTCGATATCGGTCCGAAGTCCGAAAAACTCTTCGCCGAAGTCATCGCCAAAGCCAAAATGGTCTTCTGGAATGGCCCGATGGGCGTCTTCGAACAACCTGAATTCCAATCCGGCACCAAAGCGGTCTGCGAAGCCATCAAAGACCTCGACGGCAAAGCCTTCACCGTTTGCGGTGGCGGCGACTCCGCGGCGGCCATCAAGCAATTTGGCTACAAAGACAACTTCTCCCACGTTTCCACAGGCGGCGGCGCTTCCCTTGAGATGATCGAGAACAACGGCCACCTCCCTGGCGTCGATGTTTTGAGGTAAGAGCCATGCGCAAAAAATTACTTCTCGGCAACTGGAAAATGAACAAAACCCGCCCCGAGGCGAAGGAATTCGCCGAAGGCTGCGGTGAAATGGTCGATTACGCCATCGCCCATGGCATCGACGTTGGCGTCGCGCCGACGTTCGTCTGCCTCTGCCCCGTCATCAAATACGCCCCGGAAAGCCTCATCGTCGCGGCGCAAAACGTCAATGAGCATCCCTCCGGCGCCTATACGGGCGAAATCTCCATCCCCATGCTGCAGGAAATCGGCGTGAAGTGGTGCATCCTTGGCCACTCCGAACGTCGCGAATATAACGGCGAAACCTCCGAAGCCTGCAACCTTAAGATCAAAGCGCTTCTCGCCGCCGACATGATTCCCGTGTATTGCTGCGGCGAGTCGCTTGAAACCTTCGAAGCGGGCAAGACCAAAGCCTTCGTCGAAGAACAAATCCGCACCGGCTTGAAGGACCTTACCCCCGAACAAGCCGCCAAAGTCGTCATCGCCTATGAGCCCATCTGGGCCATCGGCAC
>JBGUWA010000025.1:0-1989 GCA_045220635.1 Candidatus Alloenteromonas sp.
ACTCCGACTTCGCGAACGGCCTCAATATCGCCGAGGCGAAAGTCGCCATCACCAAGAAACTCGAAGAGCTTGGCGCCGGCAAACGCGTCATCAACTACAAGCTCCGCGACTGGATCTTCTCCCGTCAACGTTATTGGGGCGAGCCCATTCCGATGGTCACCTTGGAAGACGGCACCGAATTCCCGCTTCCCGAAGACCAATTGCCGCTGACTTTGCCCGCGATGGACAAATACCAGCCTTCTTCTGGCGGCAAACCCCCGTTAGCGCAGGCCCCCTCTTCTTGGTTGAACTACGTTACCCCCGATGGAAGAAAGGGCGAACGCGAAACCAACACCATGCCGCAATGGGCGGGTTCTTGCTGGTATTATCTCCGTTACATCGATCCGCATAACCCCAATGCCCTTTGCGATAAGGAACTCTTGAAGCACTGGCTCCCCGTCGACCTTTATATCGGTGGCGCCGAGCATGCCGTCCTCCATTTGCTCTATGCCCGTTTCTGGCACAAATTCTTATATGACATCGGCGTGGTCACCACCAAAGAACCGTTCCAACGTCTCTATCACCAAGGCATGATCTTGGGCGAAAACGGCGAAAAGATGTCCAAGAGCCGCGGCAACGTCGTCAATCCCGACGACATCGTCGTTTCCCACGGCGCCGATTCGTTACGTCTTTTCGAGATGTTCGCCGGTCCGTTAAACGAAGTCAAACCCTGGTCCACGACGGGATTAGACGGCGCGCATCGCTTCATCGAACGCGTCTTCCGCCTCATCGACGAACCCGATTTCTCCTCGCGTATCTCCGACGAGAATTCCGGCGAGCTCGACTATTCCTACAACTTCCTCGTGAAGAAAGCCACGAAGGACTTCGATGACCTTTCCTTCAACACCGCCATCGCGCAGATGATGATCTTCATCAACGATTGCTATAAGGCCAAGAGCCTCTATCGCCCCTACATGGAAGGGTTCGTGAAGATCTTCTCCTGCATCTGCCCCTTTGCGGGCGAAGAAATGTGGGCACGCCTTGGTCACAAGGACCTCATCACCTACGAGCCCTGGCCGACCTACGACGAAGCCAAACTCGTCAAAAACGAAGTCAACATCGCCGTTTCCGTTAACGGCAAAACCCGCGACGTCCTCACCCTTCCCGCCGACATCGACGAAGAAGGCGCCAAAGCGGCCGCCTTTGCGTCGGAGAAGGTCAAACCCTTCGTCGAAGGCAAGCGTTTGGTCAAGGTCATCTTCGTCAAAGGACGCATCTTGAACCTCGTCGTCGCTTAATCCTTTTGTTCTTCGAACAATAGGCATATAGTTATCTCGTTCGGTACCCCTGGTGGACCGAAACGGAGGCAGACCCTATGCTACTCGCCATCGATATTGGCAATACCCGAACCAATTTTGGCTTGTTCGACTCCTTGGAGTTGACGGCCAGTTACCGCGTCGCGTCGCGACAAGATCTCACTAGCCCCGAAGCCATCGCCGCTTTCACTTTGTTTTTGCAAAGCAAAGGCTGGCAGCCCTCGTTGATCGATTCCTGCATCATCTCTTCGGTGGTGCCCCATCTTACCCGCATCTACCAAGACCTCTGCGCCGAGCTTTTTCACTTCGAGCCCAAAATCCTGGGCCCCGGACTTCGCAGCGGCTTAAAAGTCGTCACCGATAACCCCAAGGAAGTGGGGGCGGACATGATTGCCGCGGCCGTGGCGGCGAAACACAAATACGGACATTCTTGCCTCGTCGCCGATTTTGGCACCGCGACGAAAGTGTTCTTGCTCGATAACCAAGCCGCTTTCGCGGGTTGCACGATTGGGGCTGGCTTAGGGTTACAATCCCACAGCCTATCCTCAGGCGCGGCCCTTTTGCCTGAGATTTCCCCGCAAATCCCGCCTCATTTTCTAGGCAAGAACACCAACGACTCCATGAATAGCGCCTTAACTTATGGCAACGCCTTCGCGGTGAAATGCCTTTGCGATGGCATCGAAAAAGAAGCGGG
>JBGUWA010000026.1:0-5144 GCA_045220635.1 Candidatus Alloenteromonas sp.
AAGACGAAACCGATGAAGGCCGTGGCCATTAAGAACATGGAGAAGGAGAAGGTGGACAAGGAGACGAGCAAGCCCGTGACGGTGGTGCCTAAGAAAGCGCCCGTCATGATCGCGTAACCTTGGATAAAGGTGATGGCGCCTGCGCTTAAGAAGCCGACGACCATGACCGTCGTGGCGCCGCTAGATTGAATCAACGCGGTGGTGCCTGCGCCAATCGAGGCGGCGGCGATGCGATTATCGCCGATTCGCTTAAATAAGCGACGAATCGAGCGACCGGCGCTCGTTTTCAAACCCGTGGACATCAAGTTCATGCCCGTAACGAAGACCACAAGACCCACGAGAAGGTTAATGATGACTTTTGCGATTTCCATAACTGCTCACCATATTGTAATGAGGTTACCTCATTTAGGGTAAGGATTTTGTTTTTTCTCGATTGCGCCCATAATTAACCCCATGAGTCACATCCACGTCGTTTTGTTCGAACCCGAGATTCCCCAGAATACCGGAAACATCGCCCGCACCTGCGCCGCCACCGGCAGCAGCCTGCACCTAATCAAGCCGCTAGGATTCTCCCTGGACGACAAGTACATGAAGCGGGCGGGATTAGATTATTGGGACCTGCTCGATATCCACATCTACGAAAATTTAGGGGACTTTTACGCGAAAAACGAGGGTGCGGAGGTTTATTACTTCAGCAAAAAAGCCCGTCACGTTTATACCGAAGTCGCCTTCCCTGATGAGGTCTATCTCATGTTTGGAAAAGAAACCAAAGGCATCCCAGAAGACGAACTCAAACGCCACTTCGACCACACCATCCGCCTGCCAATGAGGGAAGGCCTGCGCTCATTGAATCTCTCCAACGCCGTCGCCATTGGGGTCTATGAAGTCCTCCGCCAACATGGCTTCGAAGGCTTGGCATTATCAAGCGACCTCCTCGATTGACCTTCGTCCATGCTTCCGCCATCTCCCTGGCTTTGCTCGCCTAAGTTTTTCCTAACCTACAATGAAGCCCCGTGCCTAACCATAGTAGATTGAAAGGAAGGTTAGGGCGGAAGAGCTCATGCAAAACACCTCACCTCACGTTCCCGGCATCCGCAGTTGCCCCGATGGCCGCTTTATCATCGACTGCGTCAAACTATGCCAAGGCAAGCGCGTCCACATCTATTCCTCGGGATATCTTTCCCTAGAAGACGCCATTGCGGCCATGCCGCGCCTCATCGAGGCCAAGACCTCCTTCCATAACCGCGGCGTCGGTTCGGCGATCTTGGTCAAGGACTTCCTCGCCCAATACCATCAGTACCGCTTGCTCCACGTCCGTTATAGCACCGCCGCCTTCAATCGCTCCGCCGCGAATTGCTTCCTCCGCGAGAAGATGGACGTTCCCCTCACCGACGTCTTCCGCTTCTCGCCCATGAAGCAAATCTACGACATCATCTTGGACAAGCGCGCCACCCCCGCTTGGAAGAACCGCGCCTTCGGTTGCTTCCGGCAAATGATCGAGGCCGCCTTCAAGTGGCGCTTCATCTCCACCGAGGACTATCAAGACGCGATGGCGGTGTTCGAGAACATCCCCGAGAACCGCGGCGCAAGAAAAGAGAAGCTCATCTGGACCAAAGCCGAACGCGATCGCTTTCTCGCCGCCATCGTCGACCCCACCGACAACCTGATGTTCACCCTCTTCGCCACCCTTGGAGCCCGCATTGGCGAATTCATGGGCCTCACCTGGGATTGCTTCGACGCCCGCTCGGGCAGCTTTGAGATCAAGCAACAACTTGTATATGCCAACAAAGGAACCTGGATCTTAAGCCACGACCTCAAGACCCGTGAATCCTACCGCGTTTGCAAATTGCCCTCGAAGCTCGTCGCCCGCATCAAAGAGTACAAGGCCACAACCTCGGGCATAGGTTTCCTCTTCCGCGCCGAAAACGACCCGGACCAACCCATGTCCAAGGCCTGCTTCCGCCGCAAGTTCTACGACTATAGCCAAAAGGCGGGAGTCAAACGCGTCACGCCCCATTCCCTCCGCCACCGCAAAGCCACCGAACTGATGCGCGTTTGCCGCAACATGCAGGAAGTCAAAGCCGCCGCCCGTTACCTTGGCCATTCCGCCACGATGATGGTCGACACCTATGGACATAGCGAGAAAAACGCCACCGAAGCCATCCTCAAACGCTTAGAAAAAGACGACGATTAGCCTCGTCTTCCCTTAGATTACCCCCTCTTTTTGCCCGCCCTCGACGTGCGCATGCTTTTACGCGTGCACCCTTGTTGACAGGCACAGGGCGTGTCGCTATCATAAAAGCACGTGAAAGCCCTTACATGGGCACTGTCAGGAAGCACTTCGCAAGGTTTCTTGACGCACGGAGGAGTCCGCAAAACCTCGATTCTATCGGCAAAGGAGTCGTGGAGGTAGCGAATCTCCGTAGGGCAAAGTCGGCCACTTCGTCGCCACTCTCCTAACGGCAATTGGGAAAGGAAACGACATAACGGCCCTTTTCGACCATCTCTAATGGGAGGTTTGCCTTATGAGCGGAAAAAAACCCGAACCCACACCGCCGGAAAAGCCATTGCATGAAAGCCCAACGAAAGCCGGGCGTCTTGCAAAGCTAAAGAAAGCGGGTTGGATCGTTTTCGCCACGGCGATTAGCGCAATCGTGGTGGTTTCTTTGTTTGCCTTGGTTTCGAGCAAATCGGGATCGGGGTTGATCATCTCCGTGGATCGTAGGTCAGCAGAATCCCACTTCACGATGGGCCTTTTGCCGAGGTCAGGAACATCTAGTTCTGATCCCTCCGGCAGCGGTAGCGGTGGTTCGGCCAACGAACGCATCCTCATCGGCGAGCCTTTAGGCAAAGCCGACCTCGTCGACCACAAATCGATTCGCTCTTACTACGAGAGCAACTTCGCCAACGTCGAGAATTTCGAGACGGGCGAAGTCCATGCCGGTTCGTGGAACTACGTCGAGCAGGAATCACACCTGGCCTTGTTCTACACCTTCTACCTCAACAACACCTCCGACGACGAGGCGCAACCCTTTGGTCTTGCGGCGCGCCTCAATTCCGAGTTAACCCAAGCCCCCGAGGCCCGAGGCCGCCGTCCTTACGACTACGTGCGCCTTGGCGTATACCTTGGCAACTATGGCGCAGCCGATGATACCCTTCATATCTTCGCCAACGAAAACACCAAGCGTTGGGGCACGGACTATAACGACGTCAAGACCCGTGATGACTACCGCGAATGCCTCGGCAAGACCGGCAGTTACGACGATTGGAACAACCCCATTGTCAGCGAGTCTGGCGAGCAGACGGTGCTCACGTACCGCTACCCGCAATACAGCAGCTCCTTCAAAGGGGAGGAAATCGCCTTCTGCGAGCTCTTCCAACCCGGGAACGATGGCTTAGGCCTGTTCTCCATCGAAGACACC
This sequence comes from Candidatus Alloenteromonas sp., assembly GCA_045220635.1. Classification (GTDB taxonomy): domain Bacteria; phylum Bacillota_I; class Bacilli_A; order RFN20; family CAG-826; genus Alloenteromonas. Next base: position 3,423 of record JBGUWA010000026.1, read on the forward strand.
ATCGCCCCTGGGCAATCCCGTCGCATCACCTTCTTTGCCTACCTCGAAGGCGAAGATCCCGACTCGTTCTCGGATTCCCCCATCAACCAATCTTTAGGTTTTACCCTTTCCGTCGGCGTCTAATCATTCATGAAGCCTTCCTTTTACCGGAAACACTATCGCAGCAAGCTTTCTAGCGGCAAGCTCTTCGCCCTAGCGGGGGTGGTTTTCGCTCTCGCCATCGGCGTCTCCGCCACCTCGACGTTTGCTTGGTACTCCTTGACGGAGGTTTTCCGTTTAGGCGGCTTCGAATTATCCGTGGAAACCGACCTCTCCTTCCAAATCGGCAGGAAAGTCGATGGGCAAATCACCTATAGCGACGAAGGATACACCTTAAGTGACTTCGGATACGAGAAACCTACCCTCGACAATGTGTCCAACATGTCGTGCACAGGATACCCCGTAGAATACTCCGACACTTTCGTCCCCACCTTCTCCAGTGGTTACGTGGGGCCCGTCTCTGGCTTAACTCCAGCAGCCACCGAAGGGTTCGTACAACTGGAATTCTATTGCTTAGCCAACCATGATGCCTTCCTCTACCTCACGGAGGACAGTGTCGCTACCCCCAATGCGGAAGCCAACATGGAGGCAGCCCAAAAGAAAGGCGTCGACCCCGACGTGCTCAATAACGTGACGAACGCCGCAAGGCTCTCGTTCTATTCGCCTCTGGGTTACGTGATCGCCGAACTCGGCGAACACGAAGACGTCGACTATTGTGGATTATTGGATTTATACGGGCGCGGGTATTACGTGACCGACCAGGACGACAAAGAGTTCCTCTATGGCGTCTATGACGGCACCCCGTCCTATAGCTCCACCCCCTTAAGCGCGGACACGTACGATTATGGCGAAAAGGCGCAGGACATCTTCCACGCCAAACACCGCGCAGGCACCTACACCTTGAACGAAAACTCCATCACGCCCAAGAAAGAGGTCGCCCATCCGATCGCCGACTACTTCGTACCCGATGGCTATGGCGATTCCTATCCCATCGCCGCCATCAAAGCCAACGAGCCCACCAGGCTCATGGTCTCCATCTTCCTCGAAGGATGGGACCACGACATGACGAGTGCCCTTATCGACGCCAGCTTCAACATCCAGCTTGGCTTCGTCGCCATGTTCAGCAAAGAAGCGAAGGATTTCTTCGCCAAATAACCCGACCTCAGGAGGTCACACTTATGGAAGCGTATTTCAATTGCCTCGCCTTGGTGTTACGGGATCTATTCACCGTCAACATCCCCGGCTTATTCACTGGGAAGAGCACCATCAACGACCATTTCGCCCAATACCATGCCTATTTCTCCTCGGCTTATGGCGATTTCGGCATCGGCGGATGGATCTTCTACGTGTTGATGATCGTTTTGGCGGTCATCGCCGTGGGCGCCTTAGGCTTATTGCTTTTCCTTGGCATCCGCAAAGCCGTCCTTCATGCCCGCAGGGCCAAACACGGCAACGAAGAGAAGATGCTGCAGGAAATCGAACGTTTGAACCTCGAGCTTTATGACACCAAGCGCGAGAACGACAAACTCTTGGGCTTGACCCGCGAATACGGCGGCGACCCCTCCCATCCCCGCGGCAAAGGCGGCGAGGAAGAGGAAGTGGGCGGACCGCGCTTCACCCGTCTTCCCCTCATCGACGAGAAATACGCCGAAGGCGATTTCAAAGTCGTCACCCCCGAGGATT
>JBGUWA010000027.1:0-1602 GCA_045220635.1 Candidatus Alloenteromonas sp.
ATTTTACCATAGGCTTCCACTAGACACTCATCCGTTACGGGTATGTCAAGGACATCGCGCCAAATACGTGCCACCTCAGGGTAATCCTTTTCCCGAATCGCTCGAATCTCGATCATCGTGGTTTCCTCCCTTTCCATCAAATCCTTTAGGGTAACCACGTTTTGATAGGACCGCATGTATCCGTGTTCGGCGACGCCAAAACGAAGCTTTGGCGAAGTCAAATGGATCAGTCGTTGCGTTTGGACTCGAGGAGAAGCTTTGCGTTTCTTACGGCAGATTTGACCTTTTCCTCTAATATGTCGCGCGGCGGCATCTTGGTCATGTATTGCGCCACGTGGATGTCGTCTTGATTCAGCCCCATTAATGAGACCATTTCATCCGATTTGTCCGCGCATAGGATAAGGGCTATCGGCTCGTTTTCGCTTTCCCGTTTCTCGTGGGCGTTTAGATAACGGAGATAGAATTCGACCTGGCCTTTGTACGACGGCTCGAACTCCCCAAGCTTCAATTCGATCAGGACGAGCCTATTGAGCGAGCGGTGGAAGAACAGAAGATCCATGTAGTAATCCCTTCCGTCCACGACGAAATGCTTCTGCCTTGCGAGGAAGGCGAAGTCGTTGCCCATTTCCAACAGGAACCTTTCTAGTTCGGCGAGGATGGCGTCCTCGAGGTCCTTTTCGCTGTAAGTGTCCTTCAAATCGAGGAAATCGAGCATATAGGGATCCCTTAGGAAAAGGTCGATCGACATCTCCCTCTTCTCCCGTAGTTCTTCCAAATCGTTAATTAGAGTCAACGCGGGCCGCTTGGATATCGCCGTCCGTTCGAAAAGCATCGACTTCTTTCTTTCTCGCAATGTGCGGACATCCCAGTTTTCGTGGAAGCACATCGCGCAGTAGAAATCCCTTGCTAAGGGGTCTTTTACGGGGAGGATCTCGACGAAATGGGACCAGGACAATTGTTGCGACAATGTCGCCACAATCTTCACGTCGGGGAATTCCTCGTAGAATTTCACCATCCGGAAGATCGCCGTCTTGTTGAATCCGGATCCATATTTTTCGGTCAGTCTGGAACTGATGTTTTCCACGACCTTTGCGCCGTATTCTGCGGGTTCGCCCTTGAGAACACTTTCAAAGATGCAGTGGCCGATGCTCCAGTTCATGGCGATGATTTCCGAATTGATGGATAGCTTTGCCTTCGCCTTTCTTTCGTCGATGATCCTGGTTATTCTCTCGTAAACGTTAGACAGCAGTTCGATTTCGTTCATAAAGAATCCTCCTTTGTGGCGACATGTCGCAACAATCAGATCAGTTGAGAAGCGGTCGATGAAGGTACCCGAGAAGGCAAACTATAAATCGCCGTGAACTGATAAAAACGGTTTAAACGGCGGAAAATAAACGTAGAAGCAAATCCCGCATCGTGAATCATATCCTCAATTTGCTCGATGCCGTCTAATCTTTCCGGAAGCGCGGACTACTCATCGCCTACTTAAATTCCGCGAAAAAGTTTGGTGGACGAGAACTACTCAGGCACCGAAACACGATCGCCGATGATGTTTGCGGTGGAGCACCACGCGATAGTTTAACCAATTGACTGCTCTTTCGG
>JBGUWA010000028.1:0-2565 GCA_045220635.1 Candidatus Alloenteromonas sp.
CGAGGGGCAATTGCTCCATGCCTATGAGCTTACGCTCACACATCCGCGCACGAAGGAAACCATGACCTTCCACGCGGAATTGCCGAAACGATTCCTCGACGCGATCGAGACATTGCGGAACAAAGGATGAAAAACGGGCCAGCGATGGCCCTTTTCGTTTGGTTTCTTATTGGGGCAACTTCTTCATGTTCGCGAAGTTGGTTTTGGCGACGTCTTTCAAGGCGTCTAGGCCATGTTCCTTCACGAAATCGGCGGCGAATTTATCCACTTTGGATGACGCGCCGAAGGGGAAATTGACGCCATATTTTTCGCCTAGGGCATCCATGTGGCGAAGGAAGGAATAACGGGCGATGACCGAAGCACACGCGACGGAAAGGAATTTGGATTCGCCTTTGGTGGCGAAGAAGATGTTGCGCGCGACTTCGGGTTCGTCCTTTAGATAGCCATAATAGGTTCTGGGCGCGGCGAATTGGTCGACATATAAAACGGCAGTGGGGTGCTTTCCCTTAAGGTTCAGCAGGCAACGGTTATGCATCTTGGCCTTGATGGCGTTCATGTTGAGGCCTTGGACGACGAGCTCGTTGTATTTTTCGTTGGGCAAGCAAAGCTGAGAGTATTCCAGACGGTTGATAAGTTTGGGTCCGATTTGGCGGATCTTCTCATCGGTGAGGGTTTTGCTATCGGCGACGCCTAAGGATTTCAAATAAGCGATGTCTTTGGAGGACACATAGGTCGCGGCGACGGTGATGGGGCCAAAGAAATCGCCGGTGCCGACTTCGTCGGAACCAATCTGCGGGTACAAGACTTTGATGGGCGCGGCTTCTTTTTCCTCTTTTTCCTCGGGGGTTCCCCAAATGGAGGATTCATACGCGGCGCCTTCACCTTGGAAAAGGACCTTGTGAAGGCCGTTTTTGGTTTTCTTATAGGCGGAGATGGCCACTTTGTCTAACCGCGCGAAAAAGGCGAAGTTGGGATTTTCGACTTGCTCGATGTTCTCCGCATAAAAATCCGCCATCTTGGCTAAGGTGGCTTCATCGACGGATAAGGTGACCGAGGTAGGTTTTGCCATGGGAAAAGAATACCATTTACGGCCTTACGTTTCCATGAGACGGCAAAAACTCGCGCGGAAAATGCGGAAAAAAGACAAGACATTCCTGTGCGGTGGGGCGAAATTCGAGACACGCGCTTGTCCACGAAAGAAAAACGTTCATAATTAGGTCAAACCTCTCGGAGGAAACATCATGAAGAAACAGATTTTCGCTTTTTGCGGCGCCGCGGCTTTATCGTGTGCTTTAGTCGTCGGCATCGCAGCGTTGAACAGCAACGGGAAACATCTGGAACCAACGTTTTCTGGCGTCAACCCCTATGAACTATCCGTCTCCTCATACGCCGACGTGAATAGCGGCGCGAAGACGGGCAACGGCAACACGATTACCTTTGCCAAGTCCGGCCTAAGCAACACCAGCGGCGTCGGCACGCTTGCCAATGGCGGCTATATCTATAACACCACCAAGATCAGTGGCATCGGCCGCATCAGCGTGACCTTGGCTTCTGGCAGCATCAAGATCTACTATGGACGCACTAGCTATGCCTCCTGGGACGACTATGTCGTCGGGCCCAACGCTGATTTTGAATCGATTCGTCCGAACTATTTCAAGATCGAAGCCACATCCGCGACCGTCATCACCTCCTTCGTGGTCCAATACGATTGCCACGATTACCAAGGCGATTTGGCCAACATCCCATACCGCATGGAAGTCAATGGCGTCCCCGCGGCGGGAACTTTCGTCGACGCGACCAAGCAAGGCGAAGATTACGACAAGCAATACAAGATCAACGTCGACCTCTATCGCGGCGACGTCCTCGCGTTCTGGAAAGACGAAGCCTTGCTTTCACCCTCCGTCACCGCGGCGGACAACAACAACGCCTATATGGCCAATGGCCGCATCATGGTCGACAACACCAAGCTTTCCGCCGACCTATACTTCAAAGTCAAAGGCGGAAACTACGAAGTTTGGATCTCGGGCAAAGGCGATCCGTTCTCCGAATCCCCTTTACAAAGCGAAGGCACCATCCTCCAAGCTTGGAACTGGTCCATCGCCACGATCAAGAGCAATCTCCAAAACATCGCCAATGCGGGTTATCGCTCCGTGCAGATTTCGCCGCTCCAAGTGCGCAAGGAAATCAGCTCCAACAACGGTTGGCGTCAAGAGTGGTGGAAGTTCTATCAACCCTATGCTTTGAGCATCAACCAATATCAGGATAACGTGTTGGGCAATCGTGCCGCTTTGATCGACCTTTGCGCCAGCGCGAAGGAATATGGCATCGACATCATCATGGACGTCGTCGTCAACCACCTCAGCGGCGGCAGCTGGAACACCTTCAATGGCCAAGTCCAGTATTTCGAAAGCGAAATCTATAGCCAGGGCCTCAAGCATAACCTCGGCAAGATGGGCAACGGGCAAGGCGAGCTTGGCTATGGTCAACAAGCCTTAATCCAAGGCGCCATGGGCGAATATCCCGACCTTCAAACCGAAAATGCCTTCGTTCAAGACCGTGCGTTGT
>JBGUWA010000029.1:0-3427 GCA_045220635.1 Candidatus Alloenteromonas sp.
TCCCGCCTCATGGCGGTTTTTTCTTGCCCACACCCTACCCGATAAATGATTTGCGACCAGGTTTTTTGACCTCTCATTATTGAAATAATGGTTGACTCTGAAATTGAAAGCGATATAAAGGTAGGAATTTAAGGAGAAACCCATGGCTTATTATTTCGATGAACCCTCCCATACTTTTGGCGAATACCTATTGATCCCTGGCTATTCGGACGAACGTTGCATTCCCGCGAACGTCTCGCTGAAAACCCCGTTGGTTAAATTCAAAAAGGGCGAGACGCCAGCGATTACTTTGAATATCCCTCTCATCAGCGCCATCATGCAATCGGTTTCTGACGATAAGATGGCAATTGCTTTAGCAAAAGAAGGAGGCATCTCCTTTATTTACTGCTCCCAAAGCATCGCCAGCGAAGCCGAAATGGTGCGTCGCGTGAAGAAATATAAAGCCGGTTTCGTTTATAGTGACTCCAACCTTTCTCCCGAAAACACCTTGGCGGATCTTTTAGAGCTCAAGGAAATCACGGGTCACTCCACAGTTGCCATTACGGAAGATGGAACAGGCGAAGGCAAGCTTCTCGGCGTTGTTTCTTCCCGTGACTATCGCGTCTCCAAAATGTCACCGACACTGAAAATCAAAGAATTCATGACGCCGCTTTCCAAGATGATCGTGGCAAAGGAAGGCATTTCCCTTTCTGAAGCCAACGACATGATCTTTGAGCACAAACTGAATAGCCTTCCTATCGTCGATAAAGAGGGGAAACTTGTCTCCTTTGTTTTCCGTAAGGATTACGCCTCGCACAGCGAGAATCCGTTAGAACTCCTGGACGAAAACAAAAGATATATCGTTGGCGCAGGCATTAATTCCCGTGACTATGAAGAACGTGTTCCCGCGCTTGTTGAAGCGGGCGCGGATGTCTTGTGCATCGACTCCAGCGAAGGCTTCTCCTGCTGGCAAAAGAAAACCATCGATTGGATTCGCGCCAAATATGGCGATAAGGTCAAAGTCGGCGCAGGGAACGTCGTGGACAAAGATGGATTCCGTTTCCTCGCGGAAGCGGGCGCGGACTTCGTGAAAATCGGCATTGGCGGTGGTTCGATCTGCGTCACCCGCGAAGCCAAAGGCATTGGCCGAGGTCAGGCTACCGCGGTTATCGAAGTCGTTAAGGCTCGTGATGAATATTTCAAAGAGACGGGCATCTATATTCCGGTTTGTTCGGACGGCGGTATCGTCTACGACTATCACATCACCCTCGCTTTGGCGATGGGCTGCGATTTCTGCATGCTCGGCCGTTACTTCGCGCGCTTTGACGAATCCCCAACCCAAAAGATTCTCATCAACGGCAACTACATGAAAGAGTATTGGGGCGAGGGATCGGCCCGCGCTCGGAACTGGCAACGTTATGACGTGGGCGGGAATCGTTCGCTCTCGTTCGTGGAAGGCGTTGACTCCTATGTTCCCTATGCCGGTCCCCTCCGGGATACCGTTGCCGTGACTATCTCAAAGATCAAACACACGATGTGTAACTGTGGCGCGATCAGTCTTCGCGAATTTAACGAGAAAGCCAAATTGACCCTTGTCAGCGGAACCTCCATTATCGAGGGCGGCGCCCACGATGTCTTAGTGAAAGACACAAATACGCCGAAATAACTTTAAATTCTTCGCAAAAACGCCATATTTTCGAAATCATCCGCTCCATTTTTCGTCAAGGGGGTGTGTCCTTTTAACGTGCGCGAAACCAACTGGGAAAACTTATTTGAAAAATAAACGCGGGTAGTTAGGTGGCAACCTATGGTACGATATGCGTAGGTTTTTGTTACACGCCATGAAAAACATCAAAAAGCCGGTAACCAAAGGTGTCGCGAAAACCCCGCTAGTAATGCAGCTTGAAGCATTGGAATGCGGGGCGGCTTCTTTGACTATGGTCATGGCCTATTATGGCAAATGGGTTCCCTTAGAACAGGTCCGTGAAGACGCTGCCGTATCGCGAGATGGTTCCAATGCGAAAAACATCCTTGCCGCGGCACGCAAATACGGTTTCACAACCCGAGGTATCGCTTGCACTCGAGACAGGTTGATGAAAAAAGGCGTCTTCCCTTGCATCATTCACTGGAACCGCGCCCACTTCGTCGTGCTCAATGGTTTCAAAGGCAAAAAGGCCATCATCAATGACCCCGCGAAAGGCGTCCTCCGTATTTCGTTTGAGGAATTCGATCGGTCTTTCACTGGTATCTATTTAGAAATCGTCCCCAACGAAAGCTTTGTTCCCAGCGGCAAAAGAAAAAGCGTGCTTTCCTTTGCGAAAAAACGTCTTATCGGGGCGATGGGCTTGATTGTGCTCTTCAGCATCACGACCATCATCTTCTACGCGATTGGGGTATTCGAACCCTTGATTCAGGAAGCGTTCATCAACAACATTCTCAGCGGGAAAAACCCAGATTGGTTATTGCCTTTCATCATCATCGTTTCCGTTATCGGCGTCGTGCAAGTCGTGGCAATTTTCGTCCGTCAAATCTTTAGTTACAAGGTCCTGGGCAAATTGGCCATTCAAAGTAGTTCCTCCTTCATGTGGAAGATCTTGCGATTGCCCATTTCCTTCTTCTCGCAGCGTATGGTTGGCGATATCGAACGTCGCAAGGAAACCAACGCGACCATTGCTGAGACTTTAGTCACCGTTTTCGCGCCGTTATTACTCAACATTGGCGTCCTTGTGGTTTATCTGGTCCTCATGATTCAGCGAAGCTACATCTTGACCCTTCTTGGCGTAAGCGCGATTGCCGTTCAAGCCATCGTGACCCAAATGCTTGTTCGTCGCCGCGTCGACATTGCCAGGGTTTACGCTCGTGATGCCGCTATGCTGAACGCCTTGTCTTCCAAAGGCATCGAAATGATCGAAACCATCAAAAGCAGCGGCGCCGAGAACGGCTATTACCATCAATGGAGCGAAGCCAAAGAAGCCACGGTGATGAATCAGAAACGCTTGGCGTTCATCGATAACACCTATGCGTTGGTTCCGTCCTTGATCTCGTTGGTCATCCAGTATGGCATCTTGTTCCTCGGAGTTTATCTGACGATGGTAGGCAAATTTACCACCGGTGCCATTTTGGCCTTCCAAGGTTTGCTCTCCTCGTTGATGTCCCCGGCTTTGACCATCATCCAAAGCGGGCAGACCATCCAAGAAATGCGCACGGAGATGGAACGCGTTACGGACGTTATGGAATACCCAGACGATCCAAACGTCACCAAAGAGGTTGTTCAGGAAGGCAAATTCCACAAAGACATCCCCAACATCGAAATCCAAAACATCACTTTTGGCTACAACAAATTGCAAAAGCCATTAATCCGAAACTTTAGTTTGTCGATTAAGGCCGGAAGCACCGTCGCCATCGTCGGCGGGTCGGGGTGCGGCAAATCCACGTTGGCCAAGTTAGT
>JBGUWA010000030.1:0-2586 GCA_045220635.1 Candidatus Alloenteromonas sp.
GCTCCCGCTTTCCAAGAAGCTCTCCGACAAGGCCATGGAAATCCTTGGCTTGCTCAATACGCGCTTTAGCGCGACCTTCGACGAGACCGGTTCGATCGGCAAGCGTTATCGCCGTCAGGACGAAATCGGCACGCCGTATTGCGTCACCATCGACTTCCAGACCCTCGAAGACGGCACCGTCACCATCCGCGAGCGCGATTCCATGCAGCAGATCCGCATGGCGGTCACCGACCTCGCCGACTACTTCGCCGTCAAGTGCTTCATGTGATGAATGGAGTAGAAAACTAGTAGATTCTCAGTAGCAATTATACTTTGTATAAGAAAGGAGGAACATGTACAGCCAAGATTTAATCGAAGCCGTGCTTAAGCATGCCGATATCGTGCAGATCGTCTCCTCCTACATCCCCGTGGAAAAGAAAGGCAGGAGCTACGTTGCCCTTTGCCCCTTCCACGACGACAAGAATCCCTCGATGCAAATCTCGCCCGAGAAGCAAATCTTCAAATGCTTCGTCTGCGGCACCGGCGGAAACGCCATCGGTTTCGTGGAAAAGTACGAGAAGATCCCCTTCAGCGCCGCCGTTCGCAAGGTCGCGCAGCTCTGTGGGTATAATGACCCGCGTCTAGTGGACGATACGCCCAAAGCGCCCGTCGATCCTGGCATCAAAAGGCTTCACGATTGCATCAACGACCTCCAAGCCTATTACCGTTACGCCTTAGCCATCCCCGAAGGGGAAGTGGCCAGACAATACCTCGCCTCCCGCGACTTAGGCCCCGACGTCCAGACCAAATATGGCATCGGGTACGCGCCCAAAGACGGCGCCATGACGGTGAAGTTCCTCCTGGCGAAAGGGCATTCGCTCAAGACCATCGAGGACATCGGCATCGCGTTAGCCCGCGGCGACGCCACCAGCGACAACAACGCCGGCCGCGTCATCTTCCCCCTCCATGACCCGAGTGGCCAAGTCATCGGCTTCTCGGCCCGTCGCATTAGCGACGATGGCAGCGCCAAATACGTCAACTCGCCGGAAACGCGCCTCTTCCACAAAGGCGACGTCCTCTATAACTACCATAACGTGGCCACCTCGGCCCACCGCGATGGGTATTGCTACGTCTTAGAAGGGTTCATGGACGTCATGGCCCTAGGCAAGGCGGGCATTCCGAACGCGATTGCCCTTATGGGCACGGCCCTCACCAAACAGCAGATCGGTTTGTTGAAGCGGCTACGATGCGAGATCCGTCTCTGCCTCGATGGCGATGGCCCAGGGCAGTCGGCGATGATGAAAGCGTCCTTCGCCTTAGCGAAAGCCGGCGTTCGCTTCCGCCTTGTGGACTACGAAGGCGACCTAAGAGACCCCGATGAGCTCTTACGAGAAGATGGAGCGGATGCCTTGAAGGCACGAATGGACCATCTCGTCGAAGCGGTGGACTTCCAACTCAATTATTACCTGCGTTCCCGCAAGCTCGAAACGCCCGAGGAACGGCAGAAAGTGTTGGCCATCTTCCTCCCGCATCTACGGGAAAAGCCCGCTGGCATCGAATTCGAAGACATGCTCGTCAAGCTCTCGAAAGCCACCGGCTATAGCGCAGACGCGATCCGCGAACTCCTCAAGGCCCAGCCTAAGGAAGTGCAAGAAGAAGACGCGTTGGCGCTGGTGATGCCCAAGATCGACCCGACGTCCGGCTATGGCATGAAGCGCATGCTCTCTCGCCTAGAGCTCGCCGAACGAACCCTCGTCCATTACATGCTCCTTAGCCGCGAAGCCATCGACTATTTCGAGCAAAACGTCAAAGGCTTCAACAACGCATCGGTCTTCGCGACCATCGCCGAATTCGTGCTCGAGTTCTCCTCGCAGCACGAAGGGCAAATCGAATTAGGGTCCTTGCTGGCCTACATCGATTCCTCGGGGATGGACGAGGACCGCAACATCGGCAACGTCGTCTCGGCCGTCGCCCTAGACGAAACCTATCCTCCCCTCAACCCCAATTCCCTCGACGACTGCGCGCGAATCATCGCCGAGGAATCGAAGGCGTTAGGCGAACGGATGGAAGTCCAACGCGCCTTAGCCTCGGGAGAAAGCGACGAAGCGGCGGAGGCCAACAAGCGCCTCGCCGAAAGCCTACGCAAGAAGTGGCCCACCAAGCCAAAGAAAGGATAAAACCATGACCAAGACCAAGAAGAACCTCGACGACGACATCCTCGACCTCGCCATTGACGACGATGAGGAGATCGTCTCCCTCGACACGATCAAGAAGAAATTCCTCAAGAAAGGCAAGGAGCAGGGCTACGTCAACACCGCCGACATCATGGAAGCGACCGGCCACCTTGACCTAACCGACGCGGATTTCGACGGCCTCATCGACTATTTCCGTAAGAACGGCATCGAAATTGAATCCGACGACGAACCCCAAAGCGACGACGAGCTCGCCATGGAAATGGTGGTGCCCCAAGACCTCGAAGACGCCGAGAAGGAAATGGAAGAAGACGAAGTCGACGCCGATGACGACGCCATCCTTTCCGAAGACGAGAAGGAAGTGGCGAGCATCACCGACTTCTCCCGCATCGGCATCGGCGAAGTCAAAGTCAAC
>JBGUWA010000031.1:0-6286 GCA_045220635.1 Candidatus Alloenteromonas sp.
CTTTTGGAAGAACGTCGCGGCGATGTAGGTGACTTTGGTATCCTTCAGGAAGAAGCCTACGTAATGGTTTTTGTCCATCTGGGCGAACGCCTCTTCCGCGGAAAGATCGAAGTCGCCATTATCCGCGTATTTGCATTCGATGAGGACGCCGCGGCTGCCGTCGTTTTCGACTAAGGCGATATCAAGGAAACCCGTTCCGCCTTCGGGGTTGGACTTCACGTAGAAACGCGAATCCTTCGTGGAGGAAAGCAGACCTAGGAGCACGCCATGATAGAAGCCTTCGCGTTGCCTTTTTTGCCTGGCGTAATCATGAACGCCAATGCTATCCCAAAGGAAATCCGTGACTAAAGTCGAGGCCTTATTCAGGTCTGCTTGGAACAAAGCTTCAACAAGAGCGTTGCCATAAGAGGATTTCTCGATCTTCTCGTCCATCCACTTCATGATTTGGGAGGAGAAGATCGCATTGACCTCTTCGTTAGGGATGGAAAGCTTGCCGCGCTTGCCGTCATATCCTTCCATGATGAGGTAACCGGCATAAAGCAACACCGAGTAGATGTTGGAAGGGTTCTTATATAAGTCGCGGTAGGTCAAAGACAAATCGACTTCCTTGACGATGCTTTGCCCGCGGACCAAAGCATCCACCTCGTCGCGTACGGCAGGGGTAGAGACCTCGAGCAAGGCGCGGATGATCTCGTTCTCGCTGCTATTCATCCAATAATAAAGGGGTAGGGCATCATGGTCCGCCAGGTGATCGGAGACATAACGGACGACGTCAAAGGGGCAATAGAGTTTGCTTCCTTCACCGATATAACCATCGTAATATCGCTGCACTTCCCGCTTCTTATCGCTTAAGCCAAAATCTTCGAGCATCTTCTCGACTTCTTTTTCCGTAAAGCCAAAGTCGTTTTTATATCGCGCGTCGAACAAGGTATAAGCGCTGACGTTATTTAATCCCGTGAAGATGGATTCCTTGGAAATCTTCAAGCAACCCGTGACGACGCCGAGGAAAAGATGTTCGTTGGTCTTCAAGGCCATGGAGAAAAGCCCGCTGATGACATCCAAAGCGTTATCGTAATAGTTCTGCAACGATGCCTTTTGCAAAGGGACGTCATATTCGTCGATAAGGATAATGACCTTTTGCGAGGTAATGGATTCAAGGATCTCGCTAAGGCGATACAAAGAGCAACGGAGGTCTTCCTTAGAAGCGGTGCGACTTAAAATGCGTTCCAATAACTCCGCGTCATTGCCCGACATGCTCGTCTTCTCTAGGGTGCCCCGTAACGGGAATAACGCATTCGCGATCGCGTGATTCAGGCGCACCAAGAAATCCGCAAAGGTCAGGCCTTCGACGTCTTTGAAACTCACGAACAGGACGGGGTAGTGGTTCTGATATTTCTCGCATAAGCTTGGGTAATCCGTGATGGCTAGGCCTTCGAATAAGTCCGGCGAGGAATTCATGTCAAAGAAGTAACGGAGCATGGAAAGGTTCAAGCTCTTGCCGAAGCGTCGAGGGCGAGCGAAAAGCAACGTGGATTCGCCAGAATCTAGGATCTCTTTGATGAGCAAGGTCTTATCGACATAATAGGCGTTGCGATTACGGATAAAGGCAAAGTCATCCGTCGTCGTGTCGATGCGTAAGGAGCCTTCCTTTTCCTGAGATAACGCTTCAAGGAGTTTCTTTTGGTAACTTTGATAACGTTTAGTGTCTTGCAACGATTCGTCTTCTTCGTATTTGTCATAGGTAAGGAAAGAACAGCCTAAATAGGTATAGGCCTTTCTTTTCGTCCAATGTAAGGCGTTACGAATCTCTTTGATCGTCATGGGTTTAACTCCATGAGAATTATAACGCATATTATTATTTTTTGATGAAAAATATAAAAATGATAATAGATAATAAACTTGCGTTTCAATATGAGTCAAATAATGTAACTTGCAACGGGAAGATCTTCAAGGCTTGGACGGACGAACGTCTTGTGATACCCCACCATGTGGGCGGCGTAAAAACGTGCCATCTTCGTATCACCTTCGATATTCGTTTCCGGCAAAGTCAATCGGATCGCCTGGTCTTAGGATATAAAAAAGGAGGGAAGCCTCCAAGAAGATGGTCTTCCCTCGAAATGAAGCGGATAATCAAAGATTCAGGCCACGGTGTAAACGCCACCTTCCCCTCTAACGATGTCTTTGCTTTCGCCGGCGTCGAATTGGAATCCAACGCTCGCTCCATCGATATTGGGCGCGACGAGGACGACGGTACCGGAATTAACGGTGGCGTTTCTTTCTTCTTTCCCTAACTCATTGCCGCCTAAATCGGTCCAGAGGGTGACGACGTAACCATAGAAGACGATGTCGATGTTGGCCCCGGCACTAAGTTCGCCATTGATGTGGAAAGAGCCGATATGATCATCGAGATCAAAAACATAAGTAAACCTTACCGTCGATTCGACCGGGGCGACAATATCTCCAATCTCCAAATCGAAATATGCCGGGTCCAAAGCGTAAATCATGGTCGAGCAAAAATATCCCAAGGCCTCTAAACGGTCGATCTTGACCTTAGTTGCACTCTGTGCGGGATATAGGCATAGACCGCCACTTTCACCGCTATGGATGACTTCGCCGATATGCGTCTTATCGTAAATCTGGATGGTGCCACTAATGCGAAGGCTCCCGAGTTCGACGGTTCGAAGCAAATCGGTTTCATAGTCTGCTTTGGAGATCAAGGTACCATCAGGGGAGGCTATGGGGATCGCTAAACCACAAAAATAACCCGATGTCGTCAAGCTATAGCCATCGAAGCACAGAGTGCTCGACTCGTCATAGTTATAGACGCGTATAGAGGCGAATTCGACATCGCTATGGAAGGTGATATCGTCTTTCAAATAGAGAAGGCTATCGGTAAAATAGCCATCGCCTAGGTCATAATGAGCACCGACGATATTGATCTTTTTGGCTGCAGGCCAATCCTTCATCTTCGTGCTGAAATTAACACTCGGGCCCGAGAGCAATAACGGACCGCTCGCCATCGAGTAGGGGAAGAGTTCAATGCTGTATTCAAATTCTTCGTCTTTGATGTTTGCCAAGGCGTCATCGAGGTTTTTGTAAGTGCCTAGGTTTGCCTCGCCCCGATTGAGATAGACGAGTTCAAGCGATTCGTTCGACATGCGGGGAAGCTTATAGAGGTAATCGATGCCATCGATGGAAGATTCGTCCATCGTTTTGTAATTGCGGGTAGCGGCGTATCCGATGCCGAAGAATTCGTGGGCGGCCTTATCTTCGCCCATATCGTCCCAGGTCACATCCACGGAATAATATAACCCATCGAGCTTGATGTTATTCCAGACGTGGGCTTCGCCATTGCTCACGACCACCCCGGGAGTTTGAATGTCCTCTAGCCCATAGTGGCGGCAGAGCAAATCGAAAGTCTCGGCGTAGCATTCGCATACGCCGCCCTTCTTCTCGGCCGAGCCAACGATGCTATGAGCCCAGGGTTCAGCCGATGGAGTACCGTCTTCCTCATAGGCGTAGTCGATGAGGGAGATGACGTAATCGTGGATGGCGAGGTAACGGGAGAGATCATCTTGCCCCTTCGTCAAGACCTTGGCGCAGTCGTTGATCATGATGTCGATATCGGCTTCGATTTTTTCTCGGTAGCTGCCGGAGACGTAATCGCGAGAAACCTCCAACGTGACGTCGTAATCCGATCCACTGATGGTCTGGGAGAGGAAATAATAACGAGGATGATCGAGCATGAAGAGCTTGAACACGGAGACGAATTCCAAGAAGGAGACGTCTAGTTCGGCCAGGGGAATGCGGACGAGGTCGAGACGATCCAAATCCTCGAATGACTTAGAAAAGTCAGAGCAGGCTTTCCATATAAGGTTATAGGTCGTCTCTAACTTTTTGGCGTCGGGGCGAAGGTTAAAACTATGGTACCCATAGCCTTCTTCCCCAGGGATATAGGGTTCGACGACGTTATCGAAATTAATTTCGATATCCTCGTTGCCAAGTTCGGATATCGGGGTGCCCGATTCGTCGACGAAGATGTAGCGGTTGCCATCGGCGACGACGAATTCATCTTTCCTCTCGGGGTCGGAGAAAATGAGGCGGATGATGCCATCGCTTTCGTTTTTATAGATCCCACATTCGGCCTCAGCATGGACGAACCCGCTTTCGTAGATGGTGAAATAGGCCAAGACGAAGACATCATCATCTTGGAATTCCAAAACGCAATAACGATTACAGGGTTCTTCTTCGTCAGCAGGTTCTTCGACGTTCGCGTCGTTCTTGATCTGCTTTGATTCGTACCAGTGGGCGGTAAAGGAGAGGTCACCCAAAGAACCTTTTTCGATTTGGACTTTCTTTAACGGGGCCTTTTGCTCAGAAAAGGTCCAGCCGAGGAAGATGGCCCCATCTTTGGTAGGCTCGAGCAAGGTGATCGTCTCCGAGGTGATGGAGTAGCCACTAGGATTCGCCTCGTCATTGACTCCGCCTTTGAGGTCATAGGATATTTTGTATTGGATTTCCGCGTAAACGGCGTAGAGAACTAAATCGGAATCGATCGGAGAATAATCGGGGAATTGCTTGGCATCATCCCCTTCCCCCAAGAACCAGCCGACGAAGGTATAGCCTTCCTTCTCCGGAATCGGAAGGTGATAGGAGGAAGTTGCCTCAACTTCGTTTTCCTCCTGATAACCACTAGGTAATGTGCCCCCGTTCGTGACGAACCTGATGATAAAAAGTTGGGTCGATTCATTGGAACCCAGGTTAGTGGAATATTCGCTAGTTCCATTACCGTCCGTCTCGCTTTGAGGGTTGGAAGACGGTTCCAAAGAGGAGCCGATGCCCGACGAGGTTAAAGAAGGGGTACCGCTCGATTCACTGCCTAACGAATTAGAGGAGGACGATAGCTTACTGAGGCTAACGGAAACGTTACAACCGCTTAGCAAAAAAGAGGCGATGAGGGTAAGGAGGAATTTTTTCTTCATGGGCATACCTCGAAAGAGAATTTCGCCCTAATACTATCATGACTAGGCGTCGAGGCAACCTGGCGCACCATATAATGACACCTTGCGCACCATATAATGAGACCCGGCCCGCCATATAAAAGCGTAAATTACCCGCTGGTCATCGTTAAAACAGATTTCAGGAGAGTTTGGGCTATAAGAAAGCCTTATAAAGCGGGCTCGGTTTGCTTCGTTTTTCTGCGGTTGCGTTTCTTTGGCGCCTTTTTGCCAACAAGAAAAACACCTAAGTTATATTCATTCATGAATTCTGTTTTCTTTTTCTGCCAGTTTGGTGAAAACCCTCGGGAAAACCTAATTTGCAAGCGGAATATCAAAGACGGTGGGTCGCGGGTGAAATCGCTTAGGCGCTTAGGCTTACCGAAAATTCGAAAGGAAGTCACAATGCCGACGATGTCAGCGAGGGCTTCATGGAGACGATTGCACTTAGTGGGCTACTTTTTGATGTATCTGGCGTTGCGGTAGGTTCCGAGCTTTCGGACTTTGCCTTCCCTTTGCAGTCTTAGCAAGGCGGCTTCGATCGTCGTGACGGATACGTCTGGCAGAAAGGAGGCGATATCCATTTTCGATAACGGAACGATCGAGCCCAAGATGACGGCTTCGATCCTTTGATGCTTTTTCGCCTTTCCTTCGTTCACGCCGATGAGCCTTCGATTGATCTCCTTGTAGCATTGATAAAGGATCTGGAAGGCGAATTTGATGAATGGAACGTAACTGTTGTTGCCTTCATGCCATCCGAGTTGGCTTTGGGCGAGGCAGTCGTAATAGTTCCCCTTGTATTCGTTTATCCTCGCTTCGAAGGAGATGTAACGGCCAATATCGTAGCCGGCTTTATAGAGCAACAGGAGCGTCAGCAAACGCGACACCCTGCCGTTTCCGTCGCTAAACGGATGGATGGAAAGGAAGTCGACGATGACACAAGGGATCAAAAGAAGCGGATGGATTTCATAGTCGTCCCTAGCCACCTGGTAAGCGAGGAAAAGCCTCTCCATCGCCTCTTTGGTTTCCCTGGCAGAGACGGGCTTGAAGATGATGCGTTTGACTTCGCCGCTTTCGTCTTTCTCGGCGATGATGTTGTCCGCTTTCTTGTACTCCCCGCCGCGAAAACCGAAATGCCTGGCGGTAAGAAGGCGGTGCAGCTCCTTTACGGTTTCCTCGTTGAAATCGAGGTCCTCGAAATGCTCCTTGAGGAAACGGGTCGCATCGTGATAACCGGCGATCTCCTCCTCGTTGTGGCTTAGCGGAGGCGCTGCGTTTTCGATGATGGC
>JBGUWA010000032.1:0-4513 GCA_045220635.1 Candidatus Alloenteromonas sp.
GGCGTCGTCATCTGTCCGATTACCAGCGGCGATACGGCATTGCGAAGTTGTCGACTTATCGTCGCGGAAATCTTCAAAATGGACCAAAAGAAGATCAAGAACCGTTTGATTTTGACCGCGCCTCTTTTCGCCGCGGTCATCGGCATCAGCATATGGAACTTCATGGATGCCCAAAACTTCAACTATCTATGGCGATGGTTTGCTTGGTCAAACCAAGCCCTGGCGGCGTTATGCCTATGGGTCGCGACTGCCTACTTGCTTAAGGCAAACAAAAACAGGCTTACTTCGTTATTCACCGGCATACCCGCGATCTTCATGACCGCCGTAGTCATTACCTATCTCTTCACCGAGCCGAGAATGACCTTTGGTCACTTCATGCCTTATTACATTGGCGCGATCATCGGTGGCAGCTTAACGCTTGCGTTAGTGGTCCTCTACACCATCAAGCTCATTTGGAGAAAGAAGGACCTTCCTCCTCCGAATATCGGAGAACCCGAACCCACAGCCCAAGAAGCTGCCGATCCCGAACCCGCGAATCAAGAAGTCGCCTCCTAGGCTAATTGCAATCTTTCGCCCCGCTAGGCTATAATACCCCCGCCATCGCGAGGAGCGGGTGGGGAACCAGGTCAGGACGGGAACGGAGCAGCCTTAACACATCTTCCCCTGTGCGGTGGTCTTTTCTATTATTAATAAGGTTTTATGGAACATCGCGACGAAGAATATATGCGTCTTGCCCTAGAAGAAGCTCGCCTTGCTTTCAATGAAGGCGAAGTTCCTGTTGGGGCGGTCATCGTCAAAGACGACGTCGTGGTTTCCTCCGCCCATAATAGCCGCGAAAACGAACTGGATATTTCCGGTCATGCCGAAATCAACGCCATCCGTGAAGCGGAGAAAACTCTTGGTCGGTGGACCTTGGAAGGGTGTGCCCTTTACGTGACGCTCGAACCCTGCCCTATGTGCGCAGGGGCAATCAAGCAGAGCCGTCTTTCCTCGTTGGTGTTCGGCGCGAAGGACGAGGAAGAGGGGGCGATAATCTCCGCTTACCACATCTTCGACGCGGACAACGGCAGTCAAAACGTGAGCTTCGGCGTCCTGGAGAAGGAATGCTCCGAACTATTGAAAGCGTTTTTCTCCGCAAAACGAAAACAAGCGAAATCGTAACTTTTACACGGGATTTGCAAGGAAAAAATTTTAAATGTCTGCAAATTCCGTTTTTCTTTTCTCATAGATTGTTTGAGGTTCTTGGGAAGTTTTGTCCATTCTATCGAAGAAAAACTTTTTCTTTAAGAAAAAAGCCAAGGTCTACGCCGTTTTTACGCTGTATAAAATCAAGGCAAAAATTTAGACCTAGTCTAAAGATTTTAGAGTGATATATTTTAGACCCATGAAAAACGCCACCGAAGCTCCAAACACACCAAACGAAGAACGCCGCATCTGCCTTGAGCTGCGACACATCAAGAAGGACTACTACGTTGACAAGAAGCCCTTCACCGCGATCCGCGACCTTTCGCTATGCTTCCCGACCAAAGGGTTCATTGCGATTTTGGGCCATTCCGGGTCCGGCAAAACAACTTTGCTCAACATCATCGGCGGTTTGGACCATTACACGGATGGCGATTTATTCATCGATGGAAAATCCACCAAGGACTACAAGGATGCCGACTGGGACAATTATCGCAATCGTCGCATCGGTTTCGTTTTCCAATCCTATAACCTAATTCCGCATCTATCCGTTTTGCAAAACGTCGTCATGGCGCAACAACTTAGCGGCGCTTCCAAGAAGGCCCGTGAAGAGAAGGCGATGGAGGTTTTGGAGAAAGTAGGGCTAGGGGAATATGCGAAGAAGCGCCCCAACCAGCTTTCTGGCGGCCAGATGCAGCGCGTCGCCATCGCTCGTGCCCTAGTTAATGACCCCGATATCATTCTTGCCGACGAACCTACCGGCGCGCTTGACTCGACGACCTCGGTTCAGGTCATGGATTTAATTCGTGACGTTGGCAAAGACCGCTGCGTCATCTTGGTTACCCATAACCGCGAACTCGCCGACGCTTATGCCGAACGCATCATCGAGATGAAAGACGGCATGATCAGCGCCGACTCCGACCCGCTTTTGCCCAAAGAGCAAGAACCCGACCTCAATCCTAAAGGAAAGCGCACCTCGATGTCTTTCCTCACGGCACTTGGTTCTTCGGCGCGCAACATCCGCACCAAAAAAGGCCGCACCGTATTGACCGCAATCGCTTGCTCCTTCGGCATTATCGGCGTTGCCTTGGTTTTGGCTACCAGCAACGGCTTTTCCAAATACGTCAGCGACGTCGAAGTCTCGATTGCCTCTTCGGTGCCGATTTCCATTAACCCCGTCACCTATCAGATCAATACCAATATTATCGATGACCTTCCGCCGGAATATCCCGATACCAAGAGCATCACGGTCTACGATACCTCGAACACCATCACCACGGCGGTTTATAACAACCTGACCCCTGAGTATTTCGAATACCTTAACGCGATGCTTGAGGATCCAAAGTGCAGCGCTTATGGATCGGCGATGTCGATCATGTACAACCGCAACTATTTGGATTATCACTTCGCGGTCAACGCTCCTGAAGGCATCCGATCCATTGACCAATATTCTTCCGCGGGTACTTTCGGCTCTGCGATTTCCTCCGTCACTTCGCTTCCCTCCACCATCATCCACGAACTTTATGGCGATGAGAAAGCCATGTCTTCGCTTTATGAAGCCATCGAAGGCCGGTATCCGAGTAGCTACGACGAAATGGCCATCGTCGTCGACCGTTATAACCGCATCGACTTCTCGACGATGCGCAAACTCGGTTTCTTCAAAGAGGAGAAATTCTCCGCCATCACTGAAGCCAACCGCACCATCCCCTTCTCGGACATCCTTTATCAAGACGAAGCCCATCCGGGCAAATTCCAATACAAGTGCTATCTGAATTCGGATTTCTATCAGTTGCCCAAGAATCCTGACGAAGTCGAGGGAACGCTCAACTCGATCGAATATGCGAGCCACAACAAGATCAACGCCACGATGACCGGCTCGGTGGAAAACAAGGATCTTGCCATCAACCTCACCTCGGAAAAAGGCACGACCACGGTGCGTTCGATTTCCAATCCAAACATCAAAGAAGTCTATGAAAACGATGAGAAATACAACGCGATTAAAATGAAAATCGTGGGGGTTTTGCGGCCTACTCAGACTTCTTACATCTCCTTAATGCCCGCTTCCTTAGCTTATACGCAAGAGCTTTCGCGCAAGATGGCTGCGGATATCGAGCCCGGCACCAGCGCCTATGTCCTTGGCGAATTCCAACGTCATAACTGGTATGTTCGTCGCGACGACGGCGACCCCAAAAACGACGGGTTAGCCAAAATGCAATCCTCCCTTAATAGCATCACCGCGCTTCTTAATGAAAGAGGAAGCCTTGATTTCAACATCACGGGCGACGACGTTTCGGAAACCGATTTGAACTTCTTCCTTAACCTTCGCGACGTTCTCTCTTCCGGTTTATCTTCTTCTCTTGGTTATCCATCCATCACCCATTGGTATGGCGACTCCGTTGGTCATTATGGCAGCGTCGGCAGCTGGTTGAACCGCTGCAAGAACTTCGGCGCCGAATTCGAGCCGATCAAAGACACCAATGACTTGTTTAACCTCGCCATGGAAGCTTTCGATCCTGCCAGCGGTGGCCTAGAAGCCTTCATGGATCCCGCGTCCGAACGCGGCGTCATGGACGTGCTCGCGTATATCAATTCGTATTCGTTGATTTCCTCGGTTTTGATTTTCCCGAAATCGCTGACGACCAAGGACGCCATCCATCAATATTTGGATAAGTGGAATACCGACAACCCCAGCAAAGCCATCGTCTATAGCGACGTCATGCAGGACTTAATGGGTGGACTTGGCATGTTGATTCAGGTCATTTCCGCGGTCTTGATCGTCTTCGCCTCGATCTCGCTTGTGGTTTCCTCGGTCATGACGGCCATTATTACCTATGTATCCGTTATTGAACGAACAAAGGAAATCGGCGTATTGCGCGCCGTCGGCGCAAGAAAGAAGGACGTTTCGCGCCTATTCGAAGCAGAGTGCGTTATCATCGGCGCCATAGCAGGCTTTATCGGCATCGCGTTTACGGTTATCGCTTGCTTCCCCATCAACGCCATTCTTGACCACGCTTTCCCCGGGAACAACTTGGGCAGCATCGCTCAGCTTAACCCGTGGCATGGCCTCTTGTTGTTCGCGATTTCCATCGCCTTGGCCTTTATCAGCGGCTACATCCCCGCCCGCATCGCCTCCAAACGCGATCCTGTTGTCTGCCTTAGGAGCGAATAATGACGAAAACCAGCGAAAGCAAAATCGTCACCTCGTTTTCCGTCACCCCCGAGAAAGGGTTAAGTTCGGAGCAAGTGGCTCAACGCGTCAGCGAGCATTGCACGAACAAGACGAAAAAGCGGGTCAGCAAGTCCTACGGACGCATCATTTTCGATTCGTTCG